>JBKPJW010000658.1:0-30723 GCA_046730875.1 Actinomycetota bacterium
GATCAGGAGTCCGCGCAAGCTCCAGCGGCGGGCCCGAGTCGAGGGCCGTCGGGCCGGGTCCGGGGCCACCGACCACCGGGTCTGCCAGGAGCTGGAGGCTGTTGGTGAGGGAGGCGCTGACCTCGCTCGCGGCCGTGCCAAATTCGGGAAATGACTAAGCTTGCCCCAACCTGCCATGCTGCATACGCTCCCCGACTCACCTTTAACTTTCCTTGCCCCGGGGCCGGGCTCTCCGGGGGCCGACGGCGGTTACCCGACGACGGCGGCCGCGCATTGCCGCCGTCGGGCGGACGCCAAATGGACGGTGACTGCGGCTGGCGGCTATCGTTCAGTCAAACCCGACCAGGCCGTGAAAGAGGATCGATGAAGATCACCGGTGCAGTACTTGAAGAAATCGGCCGTCCTCGCCCCTTCGCGGAGTCCAGGCCCCTCAGCATTTCCGAGCTGGAACTTGAGGGCCCAGGACCCACAGAGATCCTCGTGAAGATCGAGGCCGCCGGCATCTGCCACTCGGATCTGAGTGTTGTGGACGGCAACCGGGTGCGGCCCGTGCCGATGCTGCTGGGGCATGAGGCCGCCGGACGCGTCGTCGAGGTCGGCTCGGACGTGACGGACCTGGTGCCGGGCCAGCGGGTGGTCATGTCCTTCCTGCCGCGCTGCGAACAGTGCGACAACTGCGCCGAAGACGGCAGGCTCCCCTGCACCACCGGTTCCAAGAGCAACGGCGAGGGCACCCTCCTGCACGGAGCGATGCACCTTGACCGCAGCGGCGAGAAGATCTTCCACCACCTCGGCGTCTCCGGCTTTGCCACCCACGCCGTCGTGGACCGCGCCTCCGCTGTGCCGGTCGACGACGACATCCCGGCGGACGTCGCTGCCGTGCTCGGCTGCGCCGTGCTCACCGGAGGAGGCGCCGTCCTCAACGCCGCCCGGCCCAGGCCGCAGGACAGCATCATGATCGTGGGGCTCGGCGGCGTCGGAATGGCCGCGCTGATCACGGCGATCTCCCAGGGCGTTTCCCGGATCGTTGCCGTGGACACCCTGGAGGAAAAGCTCGACCACGCCCGCCGCCTGGGCGCCCACGAGACCTACACCCCGCAGCAGGTCCTGGAGGAGGGCATCAAGGCCAGGTACGTGATCGAATGCGCCGGGAACCCGCGGGCCTTTGAAACCGCCTTCGCCGCGACCGCAGTGGGCGGCACTACGATCACGGCCGGCCTGCCGCACCCGGACGCCCGGGCCCAGATCTCACCGTTGACCATCACCGCCGAGGCCCGGACGATCGTGGGCAGCTACCTCGGTTCCGCCGTGCCGTCCCGGGACATTCCCAAATACGCCCAGCTCTGGCGGGAAGGAAAGCTGCCCGTCGAGGAGCTGATCTCGGACCGCATCGCCCTGGCCGATATCAACCGGGCCATGGACCAGCTGGCCGACGGGAAAGCCGTGCGACAGATCATCATGTTCGACGCCGGGTAGCGGCTCATCCAGCTTGCTAAATGCCGTATCCGCTGGTGCGTGCGACGCTGACGAGCAGTCCGAAAATGACCATTACCAGGATCGTCACGGCGATGCCCACGTAGCCCATCACGAGGCCGGCGATCGCCATGCCCCGCCCCGCGGGTTCGCGCCGCAGGGCTAGGTGCCCCAGGATGACCGCGGCCACCTGCGGGAGCAGGAAGACTCCGAATCCCACTAGCGCGGCGATGCCGCAGCACATGCTGGCGATGCTCAGACTCTTGGGTGCCGGCACGGCGTAATATGCAGGCTGCCCGTAGGCGTTGTAGCCGCCCGGCTGAGCGTACGGCGACGGCTGGCCATACGGCTGGCCCTGCTGGCCGTAGGCCGCCTCGCCAGGCGCGGAGCCCGTTCGGCCGGACTCGCCGTAGACCGGCGGGTAAGGACTCGAGAACTGCCCCTGGCCCGGCTGCTGGCCGGCGTAGGGCTGCTGCGGGTAGTCAGGCTGCTGCGGGCCACTGGGCTGCCCGAACTGCTGCGTCGCCGGCCGTCCCTGATCCTGGCCGGCCGCCTGTGCCTGCTCCGGCGGAACATCCGCTTCATGATCCGGGAGGCGTAGCGTCGGCTGGTAGCCCTCAGGCGTCTCGTCTTTTCCTTGTTTTGGCTGGTCAGTCATGGCATCCCCCTTAATAAAGTCTCTGGATCCAGCCTACCGCCGGAGGGTTGCGATAGACCGGGCCGCTCGGCGGGATTTGTTGCGTCACAGGACCGGGATTGACGGGAAATCGTGTTGCAGCCCCCTGTCGTCTGGCATGCTGGTGCCATGGCTAGCCGCGCGGGCACAGTTGCCCAACCCCAGGACCTTGTTGACCTCACTGCGCTATTGGATGCGTACTACGACGTTTCGCCGGATCTCTCGGACCCGGGCCAGCGGGTGGCCTTTGGTACCTCCGGGCACCGGGGATCGAGCCTGAAGGCATCCTTCAACGAACCCCACATCCTCGCCATCACCCAGGCGATTGTGGAGTACCGGGCGGGCCAGGGCATTACGGGCCCGCTTTACATGGCGAAGGACACGCACGGCCTCAGCGAGCCGGCGCAGAACTCAGCCCTTGAGGTGCTGGCGGCCAACGGCGTGCACGTCCTCATCGACGCCCGCCACGGCTACACGCCCACCCCTGCCCTGAGTCACGCCATCCTCAAGCACAACCGCAACGCCGCCCCGGGCGCGCCGCAGGCCGACGGGATCGTGGTGACCCCGAGCCACAACCCTCCCGGTGATGGCGGGTTCAAGTACAACCCCCCGCATGGGGGGCCCGCGGACACCGACGCCACCGGCTGGATCGCGAACCGCGCCAACGAACTCCTTGAGAACGGCCTGCGGGGCGTCAAGCGGATCCCCGTGGCCGACGCCCTCGCCGCCGGAACCACCGGCAAGTTCGATTTCCTGAGCAGCTACGTCGATGATCTCCCTTCGGTCCTGGATTTGAACGCCATCCGCGAGGCCGGCGTCCGGATCGGCGCTGACCCGATGGGCGGGGCGTCCGTGGACTACTGGGGTGAGATCGGCGAACGCCACCACCTGAATCTCACGGTGGTCAACCCCACGGTCGATCCGCAGTGGGCTTTCATGACGCTGGACTGGGACGAGAAGATCCGCATGGACTGCTCATCGCCGTCGGCCATGGCGTCGCTGATTGCGCGGATGTCCGAGGGAGCGAAGTACGACGTTGCCACCGGCAACGACGCCGACGCCGACCGGCACGGGATCGTCACCCCCGATTCCGGGCTGATGAACCCGAACCACTACCTCGCCGTCGCGATCGACTACCTCTACCGGAACCGCACCGGCTGGAACCCGGAGTCCGTGATCGGCAAGACCCTGGTGTCCTCCTCCATCATCGACCGAGTGGCCGGGAACCTGGGCCGCAAGCTCGTGGAGGTTCCGGTGGGCTTCAAGTGGTTCGTTCCCGGCCTGCTTTCGGGCGAAGGGGCGTTCGGCGGCGAGGAATCCGCCGGCGCGTCCTTCAACAAAATGGACGGCAGCGTCTGGACCACGGACAAGGACGGCATCCTGCTGGCCCTGCTGGCCTCGGAGATCACGGCCGTCACCGGGAAGTCGCCATCGCAGCTCTACAAGGGCCTCACGGATCAGTTCGGGGATCCCGTCTACGCCCGGATCGACGCCGCTGCCACGCGTGAGCAGAAGGCCGCCCTCGGCAAGCTCTCGTCGTCGGATGTCACCGCCACCGAACTGGCGGGCGAAACGATCATCGCCAAACTGACCGAGGCGCCGGGCAACGGCGCGTCGATCGGCGGCCTGAAGGTGGTTACCGAAAACGCCTGGTTCGCGGCGCGGCCTTCAGGCACCGAGGACGTCTACAAGATCTACGCCGAGTCCTTCAAGGGCGGCGAGCACCTCAAGCAGGTCCAGGCCGAGGCGAAGGCGCTGGTGGACGGGGTTATTTCCTAGCTGCCATGGTGGCGGCCAGTACGGCGCGGTCCCTGCCAAGCGTCTTCGCCTGGTAGAGGGCCGCGTCCGCCGACGCCACCACCGCCTCGAGGCCTCCGGGGCCGGCGTCGGTGGACGCGATGCCGTAGCTCACGGTGGGCAGGCGGGGAATGACCCCCGGGCCGGGCTGATGCAGCCTGCGGCTGATGTCGGCCGCGATCTCCTGCGCCCGTTCCGGCGTGACACCCGGCAGCAGCACGATGAATTCCTCGCCGCCGTAGCGGCCCACGAGGTCGGTAGAGCGGACGGTACCGGCGCAGGCCCTGGCAAACGCCTGCAGCGCGGAGTCCCCGGCCGAGTGGCCGAACTGGTCGTTGATCGCCTTGAAATGGTCGAGGTCCGCGAGTATTAGCGTCGCGGTGGTCCTGCTTCGGCGCAGGCGGCGCAGCTCGTTCTCCGCCAGGTCTATGAAGGCGGCGCGGTTGAGCAGGCCGGTCAACCCGTCCATCGTGGCCCGGTCCCGCAGGTCCTGGGTCAGCTGCTCATAGCTCAGCTCGGCCATGGTGAAGGAGGCGACCACGAGCGTGACGGTCGAAAACGCCGTCGTCGTGGCCGAGCCGAAGGCGGCGGTAAAAACCGGCCCGTTGGGGCCGTCCGCCAGGAAGGCAACCAGCCGGCCCAGGTAAAACAGGGCAAGGAGTCCGGCGCCGAAGGCCAGCGGGCGGTGCACCCGCGAGTAGTCGCGGTCGAGCAGGAACAGTTCCCTGCAGGCCAAGCCGACCAACATGCACATGAATGCGAGGTACACCGCCCCGCCGGCCCAGACATTGGTTGCCGGACGGTCGAGGGCGGAGAAGATGGCGACCACGGCGGGTCCGGCGGCGAGCAGCCAGCGGGATGTGTTGACGTCCCGCAAGGACCGGGCGCCGGCCCAGATGCTGGCCGCCCCGGCGACGAGCAGGACGTTGCCGCTGGGGTTGGCCCACAGCTGATGGACCGTTCCGTTCAGCAGATACGCCGACGTTCCAACCAGGAAAAGCAACAGGGCCATGCACCACCAGCCGCTGTACGCGGCCCTTGTCCGCCGGAACGTGATGAAGTAGAAGAGCAGCAGCAGCGTCAGGGTCACGAGGGCAAGGACCACGCGCAGGGTTGCGGTATCAAGCATCATGAAGTTGCCCCCCCGGTCAACGTGTCATTCGGCGCTGTCGATCTGTCGTCGCAGCGGACCCCAAGTATGGCACCCGGCCGACCGGAAAACACCGAAGGCAATCCGGACATGACGCCCGGTTCCTCTCGGGCGGTTCCGGCTCTCATGCCGGGCCCTCCGTCCACAGCTTGAGGATCCGCCGGGTGGCGTGCCCGCCGTCGGGCGCCATGTCCACCAGCGCTATCCGGTCCAGCGCGATGGTTTCGCCCTGCTGAAGCCGTTTGTCGCCATGGTGCGAGACATGGGGCCGGTACCCTTCCAGGGTGTAGCCCGGCGTGGAGATCCTGCCGGGCAGCTGTTCAACGATCCCGACCAGTTCGTTGTGGAAGGACTGCAGCTGTTCACTGGGTTCAATCAGGTTGACCGGGATTGCCCCTCCGCGCCCGAACCCCGCTTCGCTGCCCACATCCAGCCGGGAACCCAGAACCGCGGCCACCGGGGCCGCCATGACGGTGGCGATCCTCTCGGCCAGCGGATCGCCGGGGGCCGGCCGCGCCTCCGGCTCGGCTTCTTGCGAGGACTCCGGGTCCGCTTCCTGCCGGGGTTCGACGACGTCGAACTTCACCAGCGTGATGTGCAGCGGCCAGTCATCCCGGGCAAACTCCTGCCCCTCGGTTACCGGTTCCACGAAGGCCACCGCGATCAGGTTCCGCATGGGAAAAGTGTGCCACGCGCCGGCGCCCGCGGACCGGACTGGCGACAAAAACGCACAGTGCCAGCAGGGTCAGAGCCGGACTAAAATAGTAATTGGCCTTGGATGTGGGCCTTGCGCTGAACCGCAGAATTGCATCCCGCGTGCCTCCGGCCTGTCCCCCATGGTGCCGGAGGCACCTCCGCGAGACAACAGCGCCGGAGGCACCTCCGCGAGACAACAGCGCCGGAGGCACCTCCGCGAGAGAACAGACCCTCAGGGCCTTAGACGGTGCGGACTACGTCCTCGTAGGCGAATTTCGGCTTTGCTGCGCCCCAGGCCTCGGCCCCGGGCTGGCCGATGTTGACCACCAGGAAGCTCTTCTGGCTGCCGTCGGGGAAGAACGCGGCGTCGATCTTGGCGAAGTCGGCACCCGTCATGGGACCGGCGGCGAGGCCCAGCGACCGGACGGCGAGGATGAAGTAGCCGGCCTGCAAGTGGGCGTTGTTGTTGCCCGTGGTCGCGGCAAGATCCGGCGCGGCGTCATACATGGCCTTGGGAGCGTTGTAGCCGGGAAGGAACGTGTCCCACTGTTCCTGCCAGGCGGTGTCGTAGCTCAGGACGGCGACGAGCGGCGCGGAGGCCGTCTTGGCGCGGTTTCCGGAGGACAAAGCATCCACGAGGGTTGTCCGGGCCTCGTCTGAGCGTACGTAGGTGACGCGCAGCGGCTGCGAGTTGAATGCGGTGGGGCCGAACTTCGTCAGTTCGTAGATGGCGCGGGCCTGCTCGTCAGTAACGTCGCCGGTGAAGACGTTTGCGGTCCGCGCCTCGGCAAAGATGGCGTCGACGGCGGCTGCCTCGATTACTGCTTCATCGTGGGCGATTGTCATTGGCATCCCTTTCGCTGGGCCGGCGCGCCTGTGGCGGCCGGCTTCTCCTGCTATCCCTAATTGCAACTGAAGCCCGCAGCGTCTGCTTCCCGCCCCGCCCTGTGACGTCAGGCACACGCGCCGGCCACCGGCCGCATCCAGCCTGTGGGAACCAGCCGGAAAGACCCGCGCGGTAAAGTTGCCCGGGAAGATTCCTTCCGCGCCCCGCCCCACATTCTCTGAAAGGCCCCCGGCAATGAGCATGCTCGGCACCAAATGGAAGCTCCACGGCAACGGCAGGTCCGTCCGCCCCGGTGAAGTCGTCAGGCCGGATGAGCGGCTCACCTGGCCGCTGACTGTAGGGATCGGGATGCAGCACGTTGTGGCCATGTTCGGCGCGACCTTCCTGGTCCCGATACTCACGGGCATGCCGCCGGCCACCACGCTGTTCTTCTCGGGCATCGGCACCCTGCTGTTCCTGGTCATCACGCAGGGACGCGTGCCGAGCTACCTCGGTTCCAGCTTCGCGTTCATCGCGCCGATCATGGCCTCCCAGCAGCAGTTCGGCATTCCCGGCGCGCTGGGCGGGGTGGTGCTGGCCGGTGCCACCCTCGCCGTCGTGGGCGCCGTGGTGCAGAAGTTCGGCGCCGGCTGGATCAACCGGCTCATGCCGCCCATCGTGACCGGCGCGATCGTGGCGCTGATCGGCCTTAACCTGGCGCCCGCGGCGAAGGCCAACTTCGACCTGGCCCCCGTCACCGCCTTCATCACGCTGGCCGTCATCATCGTGGTCAGCGTACTGTTCCGCGGCATCCTGGGCCGCCTGAGCATCCTGGTGGGTGTCGTGGCCGGATACTTCGTGGCGATGCTCCGGGGCGAAGTGGACTATTCCAAGATGGACGGCGCGGCGTGGGTGGGCCTGCCGCACTTCCAGACCCCCGAATTCCACCTGGGCGTCGTGGGCCTTTTCGTGCCGGTGGTGCTGGTGCTGGTGGCGGAGAACATCGGCCATGTGAAGTCCGTGTCCGCTATGACGGGCCAGAACCTCGACGGCGTGTCCGGCCGGGCGCTGCTGGCTGACGGCGCCGCCACCGTGCTGGCCGGCCTTGGCGGCGGGTCCGGAACCACCACCTACGCCGAGAACATCGGCGTCATGGCTGCCACCAAGGTGTATTCGACAGCCGCGTACTGGGTGGCCGGCGTCTTCGCGGTAGTGCTGAGCTTCTCGCCGAAGTTTGGCGAGCTTATCGCCACTGTCCCCGCCGGCGTTCTGGGCGGCGCGGCCACCATGCTGTACGGCATGATCGGCGTGCTGGGCGTGAAGATCTGGGTCCAGAATAAGGTGAATTTCTCAAACTCGATCAACCTGACCACGGCCGCCGTCGCCCTCATCGTCGGGATTGCGGACTACACCTGGACCATCGGTGACCTGAAGTTCACCGGGATCGCGCTGGGCTCCGCTGCCGCCCTGGTGATCTACCACGGCATGAAGGCGATCGCGAAGGTGCGCGGCACGGTGGCGGAACCTGAGACGGAGGATCCGGCCGCGGCCGCTACGGCGGCGGTCAAGGCAGCCGCCAAGCGCATCCCGAAGAAGCGCCGCTAGCGGCGTTCTGCCCGCAGCCAAAGAGGCAGCAAAGAGGCCGGACACCTCCCACAGGGACGATGCCCGGCCTCTTTTCTGCGAGCTGGTCGTGCTACCAACTGCTCGTGCAGTCAGGAGTCCCTTGCGGGGACCGACGGCGGGACTAGCCGGCGTCGAACGTCTCCGGTTCCTCGTCGCTGTCCTTCGGCGACTTGCTTTCCGGCAGGTCCGTCCCGGAGCCGTCCGGCAGGCCCGCCGCGTCCTGACCCGACTCGGAGGAGAAGGAACGCCCCGCGTCGGGCTCTTCCGTGTTCGCCTCGTCCATCTCCGCCTCCGAGGACGGCACGGCGGCCTCGGAATTCTCCGAGGCGTCGGCGTCGAAGCCGGGGGTTGTGCTGGCGTTTTCTGAACTCATTTGTTCCTCCGTTCCTCCGAAGCGTCCTGCTCCGGGTTCTCCTGCACTGTCTTGGTCTTCGGCGCCGAACTGGCTGAGGTCCGGGGCGCCGGCCGGATACGTCTCACCATCGGGAGTGTCCTGGTTCAGCCCCGCGGCGTCAAAGGCCTCTTCCTCGCGTGGCTGGGCGAAGCTCTTCGCGTCCCCGCCCATCTCCTGCTCGGCGGTCGGCGTACCGTAGCCCCCCGCTTCCTCGGTGACGGTCTTGGGATCCTGCTGGTTTTCAGTCATGTCATTCCTCCTGTGCTGGAAATGGGACTAGTGGAATTGGGACTAGCTGGAAGTGGGCGCAGTCACGTGGTCAGAGGCCTTTGCCTCCGGTCACGGGAAGGACGGCCCCGGAGATGTAGGAACCGTGGTCCGAGGCGAGAAGCACGTAGGCGGCCGCGAGTTCCGCCGGCTGGCCGGCACGCTGCAGGGGCGTGTCCTGGCCGAAGGACGGGAGCTTGTCCGGCCACTCGGTGGCGGGAATCAGCGGCGTCCAGATGGGACCCGGGGCCACGGCGTTGACCCTGATCCCCTTGGGACCGAGTTCCTGGGCCAGCGCCTTGGTGAATGCCACCTGTGCCGCCTTGGTCATGGCGTAGTCAATGAGTCCCGGGGACGGGTTGAAGGCCTGGATGGACGCGGTGGTGATGATGGATGCACCTGCTTCCAGGTGCGGGACCGCGGCACGGGCGGTCCAGATCAGGGAGTACAGATTGGTTTTGAAAACGCGGTCAAACTCTTCGGTGGGCAGTGATTCGAAGCTCTCGCGGTTCTTCTGGTAGGCCGCATTCAGCACCAGGACATCGAGGCGCCCGAATTCGGCCAGCGTCGCCTTCACGATTTCCGCGGCGAACTCCTCACTGCGGCCGTCGCCGGGAAGAAGCAGGGCCTTTCGGCCGGCCTTGCGGATCCATTCGGCGGTGTCCTGCGCGTCCTCGTCCTCCTCTGGCAGATAGGAGATGGCGACGTCGGCCCCCTCCCGGGCGAAGGCGATCGCCGCCGCCTTGCCGATTCCCGAGTCGCCGCCCGTAATGAGTGCGGCCTTGCCGCTCAGGGCACCGCTGCCTCGGTAGCTTTCCTCGCCGTGGTCCGGCCTGGGCTCCATGGGCGAGGTGAGGCCGGGTTGCTTCTGGACCTGTTCCGGGAACGGGCCGGAGTGGTACCCGCCGCGGGGATCGCGTGGCTGATCCTGCTGCTTGGGCTGCTCCTGCTGCTTGCCGGGCTCGCCGTCGGGGCCACCGATGCTGTTTGAGTCGCTCATAGTCCACCTAACCACGTGTCGGTTTCCAGGGAAGCTCGTCAGGCCGGTCCGACCGTGCCCTCTGAACCACCCCGGCGAAGTAATCATTTCTACCCTAGTCGCAAAAGTCGTCAGCAAACTTACTAGTGACTTGTGTTTTGGCAACTTTCAAGCCTAGGTTGAGGGTGTACCGCACGCTGCGGCGGGTTCACTATTGGTTTAAAAATTGCGTGGAGGAGCACCCATGACAGGCCCAGTGGCGCCGAGGGATGACGGCAGGCACGAATCGCTCGCCGAGCGGATGGACCGAAACTGGGCGGAGCTCCTGCAGGAGCTCCGGGTGCTCCAGACCGGTGTGCAGATTCTCGCCGGCTTCCTCCTGACGCTCCCGTTCCAGTCCCGCTTCGAGACTCTGGATGACTACCAGACCAGGCTGTACCTCGCCAACGTGGTGCTGGCTGCCCTCACCACCGCCACGATCCTGCTGCCGGTGAGCGTGCACCGCCGGTTGTTCCAGAAGGGGCTGAAGGAGACGCTCGTGAGCAGCGCCGACACCATCGCGAAGTTTTCGTTGGCCGGGGTCGGGCTGCTGAGCGTCGGCACCACGTCCCTGGTCTTCGACGTCGTTGTAAGCCGGACAGCGGGCGTGACAGCCGGCGTCGTGCTGATGGCCGTGTTGGTGCTGCTGCTGGTGGTTGTGCCTGCAAGGCTCCGCCGGCAGGGCCGCAAGGAGGAGATCTCATGACAGACGTCTCAGATGAGCGGCGCGCGGCCGATACAGGAAGAACCATGGGCAACTGGGCCAAGGAACATGGGCTGCTGCTGGCCAACATCGGGCTGTTCCTCATCTTTTTCGGCGGCATGGTCCTGAGCGGAGCCAGCACCTACAGCGATGAGCAGCTGGCCCATGGCGAACCGGCGGTAAGCGTCCTGCAGTACCTGGGCACGGGCGCGTTCCTGGAGGCGACCTTCGAGAACTGGGAGTCTGAGTTCCTGCAGATGGGCATGTACGTCATCCTGACGGTGTTCCTGTTCCAGAAGGGGTCATCCGAGTCCAAGACGATGGGGCGCACCGCGCCGCAGGACGAGGACCCCCGGCAGGCCACGCTCAAGGCCTCCACGCCGTGGCCGGTCCGGCGCGGCGGCTGGGTGCTCAAGCTCTACGAACACTCGCTCTCGATCATGTTCTTACTGCTGTTCCTGGCTTCCTTTGTCCTGCACGCAGTGGGCGGCACGGAAGACTACAACAGCGACCAGGAGGCGCACGGACAGCCGACGGTGACCTTCCTCGGCTATCTGGCGACAAGCCGGTTCTGGTTCGAGTCCTTCCAGAACTGGCAAAGCGAGTTCCTCGCGGTGGCGGTCCTGGTGGGCGCCTCGGTCTACCTGCGCGAAAGGGGCTCCCCCGAGTCCAAACCCGTAGCCGAACCGCACTACGAAACCGGCGCGTAAGGCCGGCAGCCGGTCGGCAAGGCTGCCGGCCAGCGGGTGCCCTACGCGCCTTCCAGAACCTGGCTGGTGACCCAGGCCAGGTACTTTGTGGCGTTGGCGATGGCGTCCTCCGGGCTGCCGGCGACGTCCAGCAGCTGCCCCGCGGCTACCACTCCGTGCCGGGCAAGGTCCTCCGGGGTAACCAGGATCCGGCCTGCCACCACGATCACCGGAATGCCAAGTGACTGGGCGGCGTCGGCGAGGGCGATCGGGGCCTTGCCCGTCAGTGACTGGCTGTCCATGGAGCCCTCCCCGGTAATGACCAGATCGGCCACCGCGAGTTTCGCGGCCAGCCCGGTGAGGCCTGCCACGAGCTCGAAGCCGCCTTCCAGGGCGGCGGTGCTGAAGGCCAGGAACGACGCCGGGAAGCCGCCGGCCGCCCCGGCGCCGGGCACGTTGACGTCCCGGCCCGTCGCCTCGCGCAGCACCGAGGCCCAGTTGCGCAGGCCGGCGTCGAGCAGTGCCATCGCATCGGCGTCGGCGCCTTTTTGCGGTCCGAACACGTGGGCCGCCCCGTCGCTGCCGTACAGCGGGTTTTGGACGTCGACGGCGATCCTGAACTTCACCTCGGACAGCCGCGGATCAAGGCCGCTAAGATCCAGGGACGCGACGTCGGCGAGTGACCCGCCGCCGAGGGGCACAATGTTGCCGGCTGCATCCAATGGCTTGAGCCCGAGGGCCCGCAGCGCGCCGCTGCCGCCGTCGGTCATCGCCGATCCGCCCACGCCCAGCACGATTTCCGTGGCGCCGGCGTCCAGGGCGGCGGCGATCAGCTGGCCGCAACCATAGCTGTGCGCGCGCAGCGCATTGGCCGGCGTGGGCTCCATGTGTGCCAGCCCGGACGCCTGCGCCGTTTCAATTACCGCGGTGACGGCGCCGAAGGCGTCCTCGCGGATAGCCCAGGCGGCGCCGATCGGGGCCAGGATCGGGCCGATAACCGCGTTGAGCCTTTCCTCGTAGCCGGCCGCGACCGCCGCCTCAAGGGTCCCTTCCCCGCCGTCGGCCACCGGAAACTGGACGGCTTCGGCGTCGGGATAAACGCGCAACACGCCTTCGGCAATGGCAGCGGCGGCTTCGACGGCGGTGAGGGAGCCCTTGAATTTGTCCGGGGCGATGAGGATGCGCATGAACCTATCCTGCCAGTCCGGCGGTCCGGGCCCGTGCTCGACTGCCCGAAGCAGCGACAAATCCGCGGCTCCGGGAGTAACGTGGCTGCCACACACATTCGGCCCCGGGCCGACCGGCAGCGGACGACGCCGGGGACCGACGGACAGGGGAAACGGTTGAGCCACAACGGACACATCCGCACCGACCCGGGCATGACTGAGCTGCTGCTCGTACGCCACGGCGAAAGCGAAGGCAACGTCGCCGCCACGCTCGCTCAACAGGCCGGTGCGCACGTCATAGATGTCCCGGCCAGGGACGCGGATGTCGGGTTGTCGGTCACGGGGCGGGAGCAGGCGCTGGCCCTGGGCAGACTGCTTGCGGAGTATCCGGAAGGCCGGCGCACGGCCGTCTGGTCCTCGCCCTATCTGCGCGCCCGGCAGACGGCGGAACTCGCCGTCCAGACGGGCGGCTGGCAAACGCCGGTCCTCGTCGACGAGCGGCTGCGTGACCGCGAGCTCGGAATTCTGGACATGCTCACCACAGCCGGGGTGGAAGCCCGCCTCCCCGAGGAAGCCGGCCGGCGCCGGTGGCTCGGCAAGTTCTACTACCGGCCCCCGGGCGGTGAGTCCTGGGCGGATGTAGTGCTGCGGCTCCGCTCGCTGCTCGCCGACCTCGAGCGCAGGCATCCCGGCGAGGGCGTCCTGCTGGTCTGCCACGACGCTGTGGTCCTGCTCATCCGCTACATCCTGGAGGGGCTCTCGGAGCAGCAGTTGCTGGACATCGCGGCCACGTCCACCATCCTCAACGCCTCCGTCAGCCGCTTCGTCCGGCCCGAGGGCAGGGGTGAATGGCAGCTGGAGAGTTTCAACATGGCCGATCACCTCATGAGCGAAGGTGTTCCGGTAACCCAGCATTCGGGGGACGCCGATGTCCACCCCCGCTAAGTCCCGGCAGGCCAAGGCCCCTCAGGCCGAGGCCGTCACCCCGACGTTGCTGCGTGGCTGGCCGCTCCCCGGCGGCGGCGCCGGCAAAGATGACCGCGGCTCCGTGCTGGTGATCGGCGGAGCGCGCAGGACGCCCGGCGCAGCGCTGCTCGCCGGCATCGCCGCGCTCCGCGCCGGTGCCGGCCGGCTGACCCTGGCCGTCGCGGATTCCGTGGCCGTTCAGCTCGCCGTCGCCCTGCCGGAAGCCGGCGTCCTTGGACTGCCGGAAACAGCGGCCGGGACCGTGGTCGGTTCCGCAGCGGGGTCCCTTACCGCCGAGCTGGAAACCGCCGACGCCGTCCTGGTGGGGCCCGGCCTGGACGACAAGGACCAGACCACGGCGCTGCTGCGGGAACTGCTCAAGGCCAACCCGGCCGGACGGGCGTGCTTCATCCTGGATGCCTTTGCCATGGCCAGCCTGCCGGAGCTCGAAGGCGAGCTGGCACCGTGGGCAGGCCGGCTGATCCTGACCCCGAACACCACGGAGGCCGCAATCCTGCTCGGGCGCGACATCGAGGACCTGCACCGCCAGCTGCCCGAGGTGGCCGATAAGTACCAGGCCGTTGTCACCTGCCAGGGGGTGATCGCACAACCGCGCAGCAGTGGCAGGGCCGCCGCGTCCGGTCCCGGCCTGTGGGAGATCACCACCGGGCACAGCGGGCTTGGCACCTCGGGCAGCGGAGATGTCCTCGCCGGGGCCATTGCCGGTCTCCGTGCCCGGGGAACGACCGAGGTGCAGGCCGCCTGCTGGGGAACGCACCTGCATGCGGCGGCCGGAGACCGTCTTGCCAGCCGGCTCGGCGGTCTGGGTTACCTCGCCCGGGAGCTCAACGAGGAGCTGCCGCCGCTCATGATGGAGCTTTCCGCCTGATCGGAGGCCCGGGCTCCCTTCACGGCACCCAGGCTCCCCGTTCCAGGAGGACCGCCTTCAGCAGGTCCGCCCGGTCCGTGACGATCCCGTCCACGCCGAGATCCAGCAGCCGGTTCATCTCGGCAGGTTCGTTGATGGTCCAGACATGCACCTGAAGGCCGTGCCGGTGCGCGCGCCGGACCAGGCCGGGCGTCACCACCGTCACGGGGCCCCGGCGGACCGGGACCTGAAAGGCCTGGACGCCGCCGAGCAGCCCACGGACCACGGCGCGCATCAGCCGGGCCGGAAGCACCGGCCCCAGCAGGACGAACAGCGCGGTGGAGACGGTGCCGGCCGATCCTGCCGCCGGCCGGCTCAGCTGCCTCAACACGGCCCGGCGCCGCCGGTCCGAGAAGCTGGCAACCAGCACGCGGTCATGCAGCCCGTACTTTTCGATCGCCGCGGCCAGGGTATTTACGGAGTTCCAGTCCTTCACATCAAGGTTGAGCCGGACCTCCGGAAACGCCGAGACGAGCTCCTCGAAGAGCGGGATCGGTTCCACGCCGCCGATCCTGGCCCGGGCCACCCGCTCTGCCGGAAGGTCCGCGATGCGGCCCGTCCCCTCCGTAATCCGGTCCAGGGTCTTGTCGTGGAAGAGCAGCAGCACGCCGTCGGCCGTTGTGTGGACGTCCGTCTCCAGGTGCCGGAAGCCGAGGTCGACGGCGGCCCGGAACGCCGCCATGGAATTCTCCAGGCCGTCAAGGGAGAACCCGCGGTGAGCCATGGCCAGGGGCGCCCCCGCCAGCGGGCCGGAGTCCGGTTCGCTGCCGCCGCCGCGGTGCCCTCCGGCAGCAAAGTAGGGGTGCGGGCTAGTCACTCCTGAAGCGTACCCGGGCCGTGACCCGCCCGCACCAGGGTGGACGGGCCCGGCAGGCTCGTCCGGGCCGGGCACGCGTGGCGGGGTTCTATGGCGGGGTTCAGGCGCCGTGCGGGCGGATTTCGACGTCGTCGCTGCAGTGCAGCAGCGTGCGGCCGCGGCCGCCGTCGAGGTCCACCCAGACAATGCTGTGGTCCGCCGTCACGGCGTCCACGAGGCCGCCGGTTTCGAAGCCCGGGCCGAGCCGGACGCTGACGCGGTCGCCCCGGCGCAGCTGCTGCCAGTTCCGGTCCGGTTCCACCGGGTGCAGGGGTAGTTCGTCCGGGTTGTTGATGCGGTACTTGGCCATGATGTCCCCACTAACGGTCAAACGATCTGTCGCGAGCCTCCAACCTACGAGGCCAAGGTGAACGCCAGTTGACCGCCGGCTGGGAATCCGGTGTCCGTGGAACAGGGCGGCTTTAAGGCAGCCGCACGCCGAGCTCGGCGAGCTTGGCCTCGAGGACCTGGGCCACGCCGTCGTCGTCGAAGTGCGGGGCCTGCTGCCCGGCGGCCCGGATCGCCTCCGGGTGGCCGCTGGCCATCGCGTAGCCGTGCCCCGCCCAGCGCAGCATCTCGATGTCGTTGGGCATGTCCCCGAACGCAATCACGTCGGCGGCATCCACGCCCAGGGCGGCCGCGTATTCGGCTAGGGTGACGGCCTTGTTGACGCCGGGGACCGAGAGTTCCAGGAGCGCGATGTTCGGCGCCGAGTGCGTCGCCGCTGCAAGGTGCGCGACGGCGGGACCCACCTCGGCCAGGAACTCATCCGCCGTGCCCTCCCGGACCACGGCCAGGAACTTCACCACGGAGTCCCCCTCGGTGAGGGTGGTGTGCAGCGGGGCCGGCGCGAATTCCGCGAGCAGTTCGCTCGAGCCGTTCTCGATGAACCCAGGTTCCAAGTGAAAGCCGGTCAGTGTCTCCGCGGCAAACAAGGCGGAAGGACGCAGGCGCTTGATGATGCGGCGGACCTCGAACATGGCGTCGAGGTCCAGTGCCCGTGCCGAGAGCAGGCGGTCTTCCTCCAGGTCCCAGACAACGGCGCCGTTGGAGCAGATGACGGTTCCGGTGTGCCCCAGCTGGTCCTGCAGGGGATGGAGCCATCGCGGCGGCCGTCCCGTGACAAACACCAGTTCCAGCCCGGCGTCCCGGCACGCGTGGAAAGCGCGGACGGTCCGGTCACTGATTTTGCCGTCATGGCCGAGGATCGTTCCGTCAATGTCACTTGCTACCAGCCGCATAGAGCCAGTCTACGTGGGGCGCGGCCGGCGTCCCGCAGGGCGGTGGACGCCGAGATCGCCGGACCGCGCCGGGTTCGCCGGACAATTCCAGCGAGTTGGAGAGTTTCCGGCGCCCCGACGGCGGCAGGCGGCCGGCGGCCGGCGGGGTCAGTGCCGTTCGAGGATGCCGGTGAGCGTGCCGCGGCCCAGCGTGTGCCGCGACAGCTTCGATTCCAGGCTGCCCGGTGCGGTGTGCTCATCCAGTCCGGACCGTGCGATGTCGAGTGCGTGGACTGTGATGACGTACCGGTGCGGGCCGTGGCCGGGCGGCGGGGCGGCGCCAAGGTAACCGTGGAACCCGCCGTCGTTCTTCAACTGGATGGCGCCCGCGGGAAGGCCCTTGCCGCCCTCGGCGCCCGCCCCGGCCGGCAGCGACGTGACGTCAGCGGGGAGGTCCAGCACCGCCCAGTGCCAGAAGCCGCCGCGACCCGGGGCGTCGGGGTCGAACATGGTGACGGCATAGCCCTTGGTCCCGGCCGGGGCACCGCTCCAGCTCAGCTGCGGGGATTCGTCCTGGCCGCCGGCGCGCATCTTGCCGCTGCGCTGGGCAGGCGGAAGGGTCTGGCCCTCCGTGAAAGCTTCACTGCTCACAGGGAACACTGGAATATCGTGACGTGTCATGGCTGCCTTTCAGTCACTGGGGGCGGCGGCCCCCATTTCCATTCGTGCCAGTTCCGCGCGCGTGGGCGGGTTGGCGCCGGCGCGGGACACGGTGACGGCCGCGGCCCGGGAGGCATGGGCCAGGAGGTCGCGGAGGCTTTCGGCGGAGAGTTCGCGCAACGCCTTGCGGTTTTGTGCCCCGTCGAGGCCCAGGTCCACCACTCCGGAGAGCAGCGCGGCCATGAACGAATCCCCTGCCCCGACCGTGTCTGCGACGGTTATCTCGGGCGCGGCGAACTGCGCCTCACCGGCGGCGTTGATGCCCCAGGGGCCTTGGCCGCCGCGGGTCACCACCACCATTGCCGGCCCCTCCGAGCCGCCCAGCGCCAGCCAGCGGCGGGCCGAGTCCAGCGGGTCGGCACCGGGATAGAGCCACTCGAGGTCCTCATCGGAGGCTTTCACAACATCAGCGAGGCCCACAAACTTTTCAGCCTGCCCGCGGGCGTAGTCCACGTCCGGGATGATGCTGGGGCGGCAGTTGGGGTCAAAGCTGATCGTGGCCGAAGGATGGGCGCGTTCGACGGCGGCAAGCACCTCGGCGGCTCCGGGCGCCAGCATGGTGGCGATGGAACCGGTGTGCAGCAGCGTGGTTCCCTGCAGCAGGAACGGCAGGCGCGCCGCGACGCCGGGAAGCTCCCAGGCGAGGTCGAAGGTGTAGGTGGCGGCGCCGGCGTCGTCGATCAGCGCGGCGGCCACGCTGGTGGGCAGCGCGTCGGGTCCCACGGGGAGCAGCACCGAGCTCGACCTCAGGTGCGCGGCCAGGGCTTCGCCGTACGCATCCCGGCCGTAGCGGCCGATGAACTGGACGGCATGGTCCAGCCGCGCCAGCCCCACCGCCACGTTGAGCGGACTGCCGCCGACATGGGCCTGGACGCCGGAGGAACGCTGGACTACATCAACCAGCCCCTCGCCAATAACTGTGAGCATCCTCATACTCTGCCAGAGAATGGGCCCGGACGCGGCGTGTTGCTCCTAGTGTCTAGGCCGACTGGTATCCAGGCGACTAGCGTCCGGGCCGGCTGGTGTCCAGGGCGACTCCGGCTGACCCGGCGTCGGCGAACCGGGCGTCGATGTGGACCACGTCCCGGCCGGCCCGCTGGAGGAGGCTGGCCGCGATCCCGGCACGGTATCCGGAGCCGCAGTGCACCCAGAGCTTCCCGGCGGGGACGTCGGCAAGGCGCAGCAGCAGTTCGTGCAGCGGCACGTTCACCGCGCCCGCCACCCGTGCAGCGGCGAATTCGTCGGCCCGGCGCACGTCCAGGACGGTGTCTCCCGCGGCCCGGCCGGCGAGCAGCCCGTCCCAGCCCAGGCGCGGGTATGAGGCGAGGGCGGCCTGCGGCGCCAGATGCTGCGGCTCGGTCCCGACGGCGGCGTCTGGCGATTCGATGCCGATCCGGGACAGGTCACGGATGGCGCTCTCGACATCGTCCCGTGAGCCAACCAGGGTCAGCGGTTCGCCCCACGGCAGCACCCAGCCGAGATATGTGGTGAAACTGGACCCGGAGCCGTACTCAAAACTGACGCTGCCCTCGAAGTGGCTGCTGGCAAACGCGACGCGCCGCCGCAGGTCCACCACCCACTCGCCGTGGGCCAGTCGCCGGGTGAGTTCGGCGGCGTTGAGCGATTCGGGAACGGCCAGGTCCGCGGGTCCCGGCCCCCGAACGTTGGCCGGACTCATGTGCGCGTAGTACGAGGGGTGGTCCGTGAGGTTGGCGATGAGCTGACGGACAAAGTGGTCCTCGTCAGGGTCCGTCAGGGCGTGGTTGGCGGCGAGCTGCTCGCCGATGGTGGATGACCGGACGCCGGTCGTGGCGGGTCCGGAGGAGCAGAACGATCCGAAGCCGTGGGTCGGGAACAGCGCGGCGTTCTCGCCGGCCGCGGCGACGAGGCGCCGGACGGAGGCGTACTGATCGTGGGTCAGGCCGATTGTGTCCGCCTCGGCAACCAGGTCGGTTCGGCCCACCGAGCCGTACAGCAGGCTGCCGCCCGAGAAAACGGCGCGCTTCCCGCCGTCGTCCACGACGAACGACAGGTGGGTGTGCGTGTGGCCGGGCGTGGCGACGGCCTTGACCGTGAGCGAACCCACCTGCACGGTTTGACCGTCAGTGACGGGCGTGCGCTCAAAGGCCACGGGATCGGCGGCGTTCACCAGATAGCTGGCGCCGTGGGCGCGGGCCAGGATCAGGCCGCCGGTGATGTAGTCATTGTGCAAGTGGGTCTCGGCCACGTGGGTGATGGCGACACCGGCGTCGCGTGCTGCCGCCTCGATGCGGTCAACGTCACGCTGCGGATCGATCGCCAGTGCCACCGAGCCGTCATGGACCAGGTAGCTGCGGTCCCCGATCTGCCGGGTCTCGATGACGATGACTTCCATGGCATCCCTCCGTGAGGTCAGACCGGATATGTCAGCCCCGGTTGACGGGGTGTCCCTCGTCCTGCCACTTGATGATCCCGCCGGTGACGTTGACGGCGTCGTACCCCTGGTCCTCCAGGTAGGCGGTGGCCCGGGCACTGCGGACCCCGGCGGCGCACATGATGTACACCGTGCCGCTGGCCGGAACCTCGGCAAGGGACTGGACAAACCGCGACAGCGGGATGCTCCTGGCGCCGGGGACCCGCACGGCGGCGTATTCGTCGTCCTCGCGGACATCGACGATTTCGGTGGCGTCGCCCAGTGCGGCCAGGTCCTTGACGGAGATGCTCTGCATGCCTGTTCCTTTCGCGGGCACCGGACGGCCCGGCGCGCGTATTCCAGCTGCACTACGATACCCGATGGGGTACCGGCCGCGCCGCCGGAAGGGCGACTCCTGTTCTACTCCAAATCTAGCCCGTCTACCTAACCCGCGGTGTTGTCCTGCTGGTAGACGTCGGGGATCCCGTCGTGGTCCGAGTCGATCCTTTCCTCCTCCTCAGCCCGGCGGTACTGCTGATTGCGGGCCCGCAGCACCGCCGCCGCAAGGAGCGCGGCAATCACGGAGGCTGCGAGGATCCCGACCTTGGCGTGGTCGTCGTGGAGTGTGCCCTGGCCGAAGCTCAGCTCGGCCACCAGCAGCGACACCGTGAATCCGATGCCCGCCAGGATCGACAGCCCGAACACATCGATCCATTTGAAGGAACCGTCCAGCCGGGCCCGCGTGACTTTGGTGATGAGCCACGTAGTGCCCAGGATCCCGGCCGGTTTTCCGAGGACCAGGGCCAGGACGATGCCCACCGCCACGGGGTCCGTCAGGGCCGCACCGAGCCCGTGCAGGCCGCCGACGGCCACCCCGGCGGAAAAGAACGCGAAGACCGGGACCGCGATCCCGGCCGAGATCGGCCGGAACCGGTGTTCAAAGATCTCCGCCAGGCCGGGTCCCGCCTCAGGTCCGCCGCTGGCTTGGGAACGGACGACGGGGACGGCAAAGCCGAGCAGGACTCCGGCCACGGTGGCGTGGATGCCTGAGGCGTGGACCAGCGCCCACGTGGCGGCGCCGAGCGGCAGCAGGATCACCCAGGCGGCCAGAGCGTGCCTGCCGAAGAACCGGCGGTATTTCTGTACCAGGACGGTATACAGGCCCAGCGGGAGCAGTGCCAGCAGGAGGGGTTCGGGATGGAGCTCGCTCGTGTAGAACACCGCGATGATAGTGATCGCCAGAAGGTCGTCCACGACGGCGAGGGTGAGCAGGAAGATGCGCAGCGCGCTGGGCAGGTGGGAACCGATGATCGCCAGCACCGCGACTGCGAAAGCGATGTCGGTGGCGGTGGGAATGGCCCAGCCCCGCAGCGTCTCGGGGCTGGAGAGGTTGACTGCCGCGTAGACGAGCGCGGGAAGGGCGACGCCGCCCACGGCGGCTGCTACCGGAACCACGGATTTGCTCGGCTGGCGCAGGTCGCCAGCGACAAACTCGCGCTTGAGTTCGAGCCCGACCAGGAAGAAGAAGATGGCCAGCAGGCCGTCGGCGGCCCAGGCTCCCAGGCTCAGGTCCAGATGCCAGGGCTCGTAGCCGACGGTGAAGTCGCGCAGCGCGAAGTAGCTTTCCGATGCCGGGGAGTTGGCCCAGATCAGGGCCACCGCCGCCGCGGCGACCAGCAGTGCGCCGCCGACGGTTTCCTTCCGCAGGATTTCGCCGATCCGCAGGGCTTCGGCGTAGCTGCCCCGGCCGAAAACGGTGAGGCGAGAGGGGGTGGGAGGAGGAGGTGTGGGAGAAGGAGGCAGGGAGCTCATGGTGTCCTCAATGTGGGGTCGACAAAACTATGCCGACCAGACTTCCCGGCGCACCTTGGTTCAGTCTATTCGCTTTCGCCGGGTAGGAGACGGCTCCCCGGCCGGCGCGAGCGGGCACCGCGGGCGCGGCAGGGTGTCCGAACGCGGGGCGGGCCCCGGGGTTTCAGACGAGCAGTTGCTGAACGAGTTCACGGCATTTCCGGTAGGCGGGCGCCTTCGGATCGATGAGCGCAAAGTGGTCGCCCGGGACCTTCAGCAACTGGATCGGCGCGCCGGCCGCCTTGGCTGCTCCCGCGTAGGTCTCGGACTGGCTGACCGGCACGCTGTCATCCTCCGTGCCGTGAACGGCGTAGACGGGCACGCTCAGCGGCACCGCGCTCATCGGGTCCGCGTATTTGTGCCGCTTGGGATACTTCTCTGATGAGCCGCCCAGGAAGTTGCTGACAGCGCCGTTGCTCAGGTTGAGCCGCTCGGCCGCCGCGAGATTCAGCAGCCCTGACTGACTGACGACGCCGGTAAGCTGCACCGCGCCGTCGTCGTCGGCAAGGCGCGTCAGTTGACGGTCCGCGTCCGGGGATCCAAGACCGGCGAGCCGGCTGCGTCCCGCCGCCCAGACCGCAAGGTGACCGCCGGCCGAGTGGCCCAGGCCCACCACCCGGTCCAGCCCGAGCCCGTGTTCGACGGCGAGCTCGCGGAGCTTGTCGATGCCGGCCAGGACGTCGGCAAAGGTGTTGGGCCAGCCTCCGCCGTTGCCGGCCCGCCGGTACTCCAGGTTCCAGGCTGCCATCCCGTGCGCGGCGAGGTCCTTTGCCAGGGGCTCGCCAAGTTCCGCCCCGTACTGCGAACGCCAGTACCCGCCATGGATCACCACCACCACACCCTTGGGGGTAGCCACCTCCGGGAGGAAGAGCTCACCCCATTGGCTGGGGTCCTCGCCGTACTGGTACTTGTGCCTCTTCACAGCGTCCTCCTCGGGGACCGGTGAACAGGCGGCGGAGACTGCCCCCAGGGTCACCGTCGCTGCAGCGGCGATCAGAGACCGGCGCCGTATGTCAGCCATGTCCAGAGCCTACCGTGGCCACCAAGCGGCCCCGCGCAGGCCGGGCCCCTGCACGCGGTGGGGTGGCGGCGGCCGGGCGGTGGCGGCGTCGGCGGAGCGCCTGGGCCCGGTGTCGGCCCCGGCGTCGGCTTCCCTGCGCCGTAAGCTGGACGCATGGCAAGCAACTGGGACCGTTTGGACCTGAGCCTGCGCGAATCCGTGCAGGAGAACGTGGAACTCTACGAGCGGGTCCGGCCTGCCCTCAAACTGGTCACCCGGGAGGTCCTGCTCACCCTGCGGACCATGCTCAAGGACACCGAAGTCACGCCGTTGTTCGTCACCGGCCGCACCAAGACGGTGGAATCCTTCCGCGAGAAGATCTCCCGCACCGAAAAGCCCCTGGAACCGGGCGGGCCGCCCGTGCTGAAGTTCCCGGACCCGTTCCGGACGCTGAATGACATGGTGGGTATCCGCGTGATCACCAAGCTGCCTGCGGAAAACGCGGTGGTGGCCAACCTGATCAAGCGCCAGCGCCAGCTCTTTGACTGCCGCGGGGACCGCGAAAAGGACATCGGCTCGATCGAGTCCGGAACCTACGGCTACTCCAGCCGGCACCTGATCCTGCGGACCATCCAGAACGAGGCCGTCAAGGACTACCAGCAGGCCTTCAACCCGGAGATCGCGCCGAACGGCAGCTACTTCTTCGAGTGCCAGATCCGTACCGTGTTCGCCCACGCGTGGAGCGAGATCGAGCACGACATCCGCTTCAAGGCCGAGGACCCCCGGGCCTGGACCCCGCACTTCGACCGCCAGTTCACCGCCACGGCCGCCATGCTGGAGACCGTGGAGAGCGCGTTCTCGGACCTGCACGAACGCTACGAGGAAGTCCGCAGCTTTTGGGACATGGACGGCGAGGGCGCCGCGCCGCTGACGCCCAACCGGATCCGTGACGTCTGGCGGATCCTGCTGCCGCACGTGGACCGGAAGGTCGACGACGACTGGGGCTGGGCTGCCGAGCTCATGGCCGCCCACGGCCTCAACCAGACCATGCAGCTGGCCGGGCTGCTCAGCGCCAACCGGATCACCGAGGTCCGCCAGGCATTGGACCACCGCTACTCCCCCGGCCCGGACCGGCTGCTCGATGACCTGCTGCTGTGGCAGTACGGCACCGAACACATTGAGCTCACCGCCGAGCCGGCCGACGCCGTCCCGCACCCCCGGCGGGACAGCCTCCAGCGTCGGCTCAAGCAGATCGAACGGTACCGGCTCACCCAGGGTTAGGGGTTGGACCGGCTCCGGCCTGCCCTCTTTGCCGGCCCGCCTGCCTGCCCGCCCTCCCGCCTGCCCGCCCTCCCGCCTGCTGAATTTCCCCACCTTTGAAACCGCGACGCCGGGACTCACCGGCGCTTAGGCCGGACACGCCGGGGAGGGCTCTGAAAGGTGGGGAAATTCAGTGGCGCGGCCCGTAAAGGCCGCGCGTCCGGGTCAGGCAAACCGTGCCAAGGGGTTCCGCAGCCTGCCGACCATCTGCAGTCCGCCGGATGGGTCGGCCAGGTCAAGCATCTGCTGGTTGTTGCGCAGCTGCAGCCGGTTGAGGCAGGACAGCGGGAAGTCCGCTGCGAACAGGTCATGCCGGGCAAACTGCTCCGCGAGTTCGGGATGCTCGCCCTGGTAGCTCCGGATCGCGGCCGCGGCAGTGCGCCAGAATTCCTCGCCGCTGAGTTTCCCGTCGTCCTCCAGCAGCGCGCCGAGGAACCGGAAGATGCAGTCGAAGACGTCGGTGAAGATGGCCAGGACCTTTTCCTCGTCCGGGATCTGGACCTTGATTCGTGCCACGTCCTCGGGAAGCTCCAGGCGGTCGCCCATCACCACGATCTCCTCGGCGATGTCCTTCATGATGGCGCTGACAGGGACGCCGTCCTCCAGAATGAGGATGACGTTCTCGCCGTGCGGCATGAAGGCGAGTTCGTACGCGTAGAGGCAGTGGACCAGCGGGACGAGGTAGGCCTCGAAGTAGCGGCGCAGCCACTCCGCCGGTTCCAGTCCGGAACGCTCGATCAGCGCAGAGGCCATGGGCTTTCCCGCACCGTCCACGTGCAGCAGGGAGGCCATCGTGGCGAGCTGCTGCCCGTCTTCCAGCAGCGGCAGCGGGCTCTCCCGCCACAGCGAGGACAGCATCTTCCGGTACGCCGAACCCTTCGGCGCGGCGGTCTCGTAGTAGCTGTTGTGGTAGCCGATGGCGGCGACTTCGCGGATGAGTCCCAGTCCGCGCTGCTGCAGGGCGGCGTCGCTGTGGATCAGGTCGCGGAGCCAGTCGTTGATGGCCGGGGTGGCCTTCATGTACTGCGGCGACAGCCCCCGCATGAAGCCCATGTTCAGCACCGACATGGCCGTCTTGACGTAGCACTTCTCCGGCGAATCCGTATTGAAGAACGTCCGGATGGACTGCTGGGCCTGGTAGTTCTCCGTCCCGGTCCCGAGGTGGACGATGTGCTGCTGGGCGATTTCGGCGGCAAAGGTCACCGTGAGCTTGTTCTCCCACTGCCATGGGTGGACCGGCATCAGAAAATACCCCGCCGGATCCAGGCCCCGGGCGGCGAGCTCGGCGTCAAAATACGCCACGGCGGATGACCCGAGTTCGGCGTCGAGGTGGTGCCGGTAGCCGAGCCCGTCGACGGAGGTAAAGACGGCCTTGTTCCGGTGCACCGCGATCCATGCGAGCAGCACGGGGGCGCCGGCTTCGGGGGCGAAGGCGTGGTAGTCGGCGATCCCGAATCCCAGCCGCCCGTTATTGGCCACGAAGCAGGGATGGCCTTCGGTCATGCTCCGCTCGATGGTCTGGAAGTCCGCGGCGGCGTCGGCACCCCCGGTCACCCCTGCCGCCAGTTCAGCGGAGGACGGCTGGGCCCTCCACTGCTTGTAGGCGTGGCTGGCGAGCGTACTGCTGATTTCCTCAAGGTAGACCGGGAGCATCTCCTCGCGGATCCCGAGGGTGTTCCGGAACTCGGTGATGAAGCGCAGGGCATCCAGTTCCATGCCCTCCACCTCGGGACATGTCCCTTCTTCGGCGCCAGGTTCGTCAGACCCGGGCGCGGGCAGATCGGGAAGTGGTCCGGCTTCGAGGCGGCGGATGGACATGTCCGCGATGGACCAGTGATCCAGCTCCAGTTTCCGGGCGGCAAATCGGTACTCCACAGAGCCGTCGTCGCTGGTGACGCGGTAGTGGGCCGGTTCCCGGGGAGCGGGTTCAGGGCTGATGAGTTCCGGCGTGAAAATCCGTTCGTGTGAGAACTCGGCGAGCGCCTTGCGGATCAGGTGCCGGTTGGCGGCTGCCCAGCGTTCCGGCGTCAGGTGGGCGGTGGTGTCGGCGGCGGCCCAGGGCCCCGGCGTCAGGTCGCGTGCGACGGTCGGGACGGATTCAAGTTCAGCGGTGGTCACAGTGGTGCTCCCTGGCGGATCGGGGATGAATGAAGGGCTGCGCGTGCGGAATGGAAGGCTTCCCGTGTGCAGAAGCTAAGGAGGGCCTGCTTGTCCGGAAGGGTCACCTCGCCGGCGGGCTGGAAGCCCAGCCGCTCGTTGAGGACATGGATTTTGTGGTTCCGGGCGTCGGGTTCAACCACCACGCGCTCTACCTTGTCCTTGGCGAAGAGCCTGTCCAGGACCGCTTCCATCGCCAGCGCGGTGTAGCCGGCGCGGGGCGGTCCGGCCGGCGGCCCGACCAGGAGGTGCATGCCGATGTCTCCCGGCTGCGCCGCGTACACGCCGGCCAGCGGCGAGAGCGACGGAAGGTACTCCTCCATCAGGAAGGCGGGAACGCCGCCGACGAGCCCCAGCAGCGCGTGGTGATGCCCGCTGGACTGGATCCTGGAGTACTCCTCCACAACGTCCTCCACAGCGGCGGACTGCATCCCCCAGAACGAGGCGTAGGGCTGGGTGACCCAGCTGTGCAGGAGTTGTGCGTCGGCTTCCGGGTCGAAGCAGCGGAACGTGAAACTCATGCGTGCACCCCCGCCGAATCGCGGGCACCGGCCCGGCGACCGCCCCGGGGTCCGGCGGGCTCCTGCGTTCCGAACTGCTGGAAGGCGATGCTTTGTTCCACGGGATAGACCTCGCGGCCGCAGATCTCACGCAGGATGCAGGAGTTGCGGTAGGCGGCCATGCCGAGGTCAGGCGTGACGAAGCCGTGGGTGTGGAGTTCTGCGTTCTGGACAAAGATCTCGCCGGGTTCGACGCTGGTGCTGTAGTTGCGTTCGACGGCGAACCTGCCGCGGCTGTCCCGGGCGATGCGGTCCTGCACGCCGGCCAGGAACCCAGGTTCGACGTAGCCGTAACCGGTGGCAAGCACCACGGCCACGGTATCCAGCGAGTAGTCGGCGCCCTGCTCCTCGTGCCGCAGCTCCAGCATGTGCGAACCGGATGCCGGGTCCCACGACGCACCTGTCAGCGCCGAGTGGGTCAGCAGCCGGGTATCGACGATGCCCGAGAGGCTCTTGGCGTAAAGGAGGTCATAGATGGCATCGATGAGCTCGGAGTTGATGCCCTTGTACAGGTTCTTCTGGCTCTTGATGAGGCCGTCACGCTGCTCCTGCGGGAGGCCGTGGAAGTAGTCCACGTACTCCGGGGACGTCATCTCCAGGGTGAGCTTGGTGTATTCGAGCGGGAAGAACCGCCCGGAACGGGTGACCCAGTTCAGCTGGTACCCGTGAACGTCGATCTCCTGCAGCAGCTCGTAGTAGATTTCCGCGGCGCTCTGGCCGCTGCCCACGATCGTGATGCTCCGCTGCTTCTGCAGCTCACTCTTCCTCGACAGGTAATCGGCGTTGTGGAGGACCAGTCCGCCGGCGTCCGCAATGCCGTCGCAGGCCGCGGGAACGCGGGGGGACGTGCCGGTGCCCAGCACCAGCCGCCGCGCGTGCAGCAGCTCGGGGCCTCCGGGGCCTTCCACCGCGAGCCGGTACACGCCGCCGTCGAAGCGGATCTCCCGGACGTCCGTGCCGAACCGGACGGACTCCAGCTGGCCGGCCACCCACTGGCAGTACTGGTTGTACTCGGCGCGCAGCGGGTAAAAGTTCTCCCGGATATAGAAGCGGTACAGCCGGCCGGTCTGCTTGAGGAAGTTCAGGAAGGAGTACGGCGACGTCGGGTCTGCCAGGGTTACGAGGTCGGCCATAAAGGGGACCTGAAGGTGCGCCGGCTCAAGCATCATGCCCGGATGCCAGTCGAACGATTCCCGGCGCTCCAGGAAGATCCCGTCCAGTCCGTCGACGGGCTCGCTCAGCGCCGCGAGGCCCAGGTTGAAGGGCCCGACGCCGACGGCGGCAAAGTCGTGGACGCGCTGCGTCGGGCTGGGGTTCCCGGCGTTCATACCGGCACCTGTGCAGCTGCGAGCAGGGATGCCCCGGTGCTCCGGAGCAGGCCGATGATGCTGCCGATGTCCTCGACACTGGCCTCGGCGTTCAGCAGGGTGAACTTCAGGTAGTGCCTGCCAGCCACCGTGGTCCCGGCCACCACGGCCTCGCCGGAGGCGAAGACCGCCGAGCGGATGTCCTGGTTGAGGCGGTCCGCTGTGTCTTCGGAGAGCGGGCTGCCATCCTGCCGGAGGGGCCGGTACCGGAACACCAGCGTGCTCAGTTGCGGTGTTGCGGCGACTTCAAAGTCGGGGTCAGCGGCCAGGACCTCGCCCACGCTTGAGGCCAGGTCAATGGCCGCGTCAAAGAGCGCCCCGACCGCCTCGGCACCCATGATCCGCAGCGTCAGCCAGAGCTTGAGGGCGTCAAAACGGCGGGTGGTCTGAATGCTCTTGTCCACCTGGTTGGGCCGGTCGACGGCGGCGACCGGGTTCAGGTAGTCGGCGTGGTACCTCACGTGCCGGAGCGTGGCGGCGTCGCGGACCAGCAGAGCGCTCGAACTGACCGGCTGGAAGAAGGTCTTGTGGAAGTCCACGGTGACCGAGTCCGCCCGGTGGATTCCGTCGAGCAGGTGGCGGTGCCGGCCGGAGACCATGAGCCCGCCGCCGTACGCTGCATCGACGTGCAGCCACGCGCCGTGTCCGGCGGCCGCCGCGGCAAGCTCGGCGAGGGGATCAATCGCCCCGAAGTCCGTGGTGCCGGCAGTGGCCACCACCGCCATGGGAACGTGTCCGGCCTCCCGGGCACGGGACAGCGCGCCGGCCAGCGCCGCCGGATCCATCCGGTGGTCCGGTCCGCAGGGCACGGACACGACGGCGTCGTACCCCAGTCCCAGCATGGACGCCGACTTCCGGATGCTGAAGTGGCTGTCCGCTGAGGTGAAGATGCGCAGCTTCTCCAGCAGGGACGGCAGCCGGAGCCCGTCATTCTCCGGGTCCAGCTTCAGCCATTCCACGGTATGGTTCCGGGCCAGCAGCAGGGCCTGGAAATTGGACTGGCTTCCGCCCGAGGTGAAGACACCGTCTGCCGAGTCGCCCAGCTCGAGCTGCCCGGCCGCCCACGAGATGAGCTTCCGCTCGATCATCGTGGCGCCCGCACTCTGGTCCCAGGTGTCCAGGGACGAATTCACGGCGGACAGCACAGCCTCGGCAACGAGGGCCGGGATCACCACGGGACAGTTCAGATGGGCCGCGTACTTGGCGTCGTGGAAATAGACGGCATCCCGGAGGTAGACGCCCTCCAGCTCCTCGAGGGCGGCGGCGGTGTCCCCCAGCGGCGTGCCCAGGTCCACAGCGTCGACCCTGCCCTTCAGCTCGCCCGGGGTGGCGCCGGTGAAGGGACGCGCGCAGCGGGCGACCTTGGCGGCCACCGTGGTCACACCCTGCAGCACCTGTGCGGTGTAGCCCGCGGCATTGCGGGAATTGAAGAGGTGATCGGTGGCATCTTCCACCAGCCCGGCAGGGGCGCCCTGCCTGGTGGCGGGACCGGTCGGGGCGGGAATAGCGGCCACGGGGATTTTAGGCGCCACAGATGAATCCTTTGTTTGACGTTAGACAGCATCGAGTAAGCTAACCCTTACTTAGGTCAGCCTTAACGTCAAACTTGTGTGACTTAATTCCTAGATTCTGGATCGGGGTGATCGTTCCTTGGTGGATGGATGAGTATGTTGCGGGGCGGCTTACCTGTGGGCGTAGGTGAGGCAGTCAGCGTTATCGACCCCAGGCCCCACGTGAACTTCGGACGCCTTGCACATCAGGTGTTCGTTGTGGGTACATTCGGTACGCTGGCAGGCGCCGACGTCGGCCAGCACCTTCGGGAGCCCGCCGTGCACGCCGATATCGATGAAGGTGGCGCAGGAGGCATGGTCTTCGGCGCCGCCGACTGTGATGGCGGCCGCGTTGCAATGGGAATGGTCGTTGAAGGAGCAATTATTTACGCTGCAGTCGGCTACGTGCGTCGTCATTGGATATTCCTCCATGATTCGGCCACCCTGGCTGGGCGGGCCCTTGTGTCCACGCTAGGCCGCACCCCGGCAAACAAAAAGACCCAATCCTGTGACCTAATTTCACGGTCCGGCCGGTGGCGCCGCGCCGGCTAGTGCCCTGCGCCCAGCTTTCCCGCCAGGCGTTCGCGCATGAGGACGCTGGCGTCGTTCAGGCCAACGACGTCGACGCTTTTGCCGTGCCGCCGGTACTTCGCCGTGACGGCATCCAGCGCGGCGACCGTGGAGGCGTCCCACAGGTGGGAGTCGCGCATGTCGATGACCACGCGGTCCGGGTCCAGGGCGTACTCGAACTGCGTGTAGAGCTCGTTCGAGGAGGCGAAGAACAGTTCGCCGTTCACCCGATACGTCGCGCGCAGGCCGCCGTCGTCCTCGGTCACGGAGCGCTCCACCGTGACGAAGTGCGCCACGCGCCGGGCGAACAGGACCATCGCGGCCAGCACCCCGACGCCGACGCCGATCGCCAGGTTATGGGTTGCGACCGTGACAGCCACCGTGGCCGTCATGACCGCGGTCTCGCTCTTGGGCAGCGCCCGGAGGGTGGCGGGCGCGATGCTGTGCCAGTCAAACGTGGCAACGGAGACGAAGATCATGATGGCCACGAGAGCGGCCATCGGGATGAGGGACACGATGTCGCCGAGGGCCACCACCAGGATGAGCAGGAAGACGCCGGCCAGGAAGGTGGAGATGCGGGTGCGGGCGCCGGAAGCTTTGACGTTGATCATGGTCTGGCCGATCATGGCGCAGCCGCCCATGCCGCCGAAGAGGCCCGTGACGATGTTCGCGACACCCTGCCCCCAGGCCTCACGGGTCTTGGACGAGCGGGTGTCCGTGACGTCATCCACGAGCTTTGCGGTCATGAGGGATTCGAGCAGCCCCACGAAGGCCATGGCCAGCGC
>JBKPJW010000659.1:0-2741 GCA_046730875.1 Actinomycetota bacterium
GTTATGAAGATCGAGATGGAAGGCGGCCATGGCGGCGCCTCGGGCCGGTATGTGCAGTGGCGCGAACGGGCCTGGGACTACGCGTTTGTGGCCGATTCGCTCGGCGCCACCGAACTGCTGCCCGGGGCCGGCCTGAAGTAGCGCATATTTCCATCCCCACCCCCATCGGTTGCTCCGTGACGGCCCTTATGGGCGTCCATAAGGGCCGTTACGGAGCAATCGACGGGGGTACGGGGCCGCTATGTACAAAAAAATCGTCATCATGCTTACTATTGACCGGTGTTAGGCACGTCGATGTAGAAACTGCTCACTGGGGGCAGCAGACGCGGTGCCGGAGATGGAGCTTGCTATGAGCGCTGAGCAGGGATTGACCCCGTTGACCGATGATGAACTGATGGCGCAGGGCGGCACAGCTCTGCCGGACAAGGAAGTCGCGTCCGTCCTGGACCTGAATGCCGACCTGAACCTCGGGATCAGCGCCGCGGCGCCGATCGACCTCGGCGTCGCGGCCAACGCCAACGTCGCCGCCCCGATCGACGCGGCCGCCTCGGCGAACGTGCTCTCCGTGGGGTCCGATGCGCAGGCTCTCGCCGATCAGGGCACCATCATCAACCAGGGCGTGACGGGCGACGCCACGGCATCGTCCACGCAGGACAGCGTCATCGATCAGGGCACCGGCACGGATGCCGGGACGGCCGCACCCGATGCCTCCGGAGCCGCTGACGCCGGCACGGCTGATGCCGATCTCGGGGGCGCCGTACCTGCCGGCACTGTTCCTGCCGACGCCACCGGCGTCCTGCCCGATGGAACGGCACCGGATCTGGGCGCGCTGCCGGAGGATGTGGCCGGGGTTGCCGACGCCGCGGGTGCCGCCGGCGCCCTCAACGGCAACCTGCTCAACGTCGACGTGAACCTGGACGCCGACGCTGACATCGCCGCGCCCATCAACGGTGCAGTGGCCGCCAACGCCAACGTTGCCGCGCCGATCGACGCGGCCGTCGGCGCCAACATCGGCTCGATCGACAGCAACGCGTTCGCCGTCGCCCAGCAGGATGCCATCATCAACCAGGACATCCATGGCGACGCCACGGCCTCGGCCGACCAGCAGTCCGACCTGAAGCAGTAGCTCTAGATGAACACTGTGCACGGAGGGCCGTCCGGGCAGGACGGCCCTCCGGTGCCGCCTGCCCAAGGCGGCGTTACCCCCGGAACTGCCGCTCCGACGTCGTCCGTTGCGGTCAGCCAGCAGCCGGCTCCCGTGCGGGCCGCCGGCGTCCAGCTGATCGGCGCGGCGAAGGGGTCCGGCTACAAGGAGGCCCCGTCCCTGGTGCGCCGCTCCGACGGCCAGACCATCCAGCTCACCCGGCTGCTGTACCTGGTGCTCGAGGCAATCGACGGGCAGCGGGACCCGGACGAGATCGCCGCGCACGCCAGCAACAGTTTCGGCCGGCTGGTCAGCGCGGACAACGTCCGCACGCTGATCACCTCCCAGCTTCTCCCCCTCGGACTTCTCCGGCTGGCGGACGGTTCCGAGCCCGAGCTGAAGAAATCCGATCCGCTGCTGGGCATGCGCTTCCGGTACTCGGTGACCGATCCGGACCTCACCCGGAAGCTCACCGCGCCGTTCGCCACGCTGTTCAACCCGTTCATCGTGGTGGCCGTGACCCTCGCGTTCCTGGCGACGTGCTGGTGGGTGCTGATGGTCAAGGGGCTGGCCTCGGCCACCCATGAAGCCTTCGCCAACCCCGGGCTGGTGCTCCTGATCCTCTTGGCTACAGTGCTCTCGGCCGGTTTCCATGAATTCGGCCACGCCGCCGCTGCCCGCCGGGGCGGGGCCACTCCCGGTGCCATGGGCACGGGCCTGTACCTGATGTGGCCGGCCTTCTACACGGATGTCACCGACTCCTACCGGCTGGGCCGGGGCGGCCGGCTCCGCACCGACCTCGGCGGACTGTACTTCAACGCGATCGTGGCCGTCGCGATCATGGGCATCTGGTGGGCCACCGGCTTCGACGCGCTGCTCCTGGTGGTGGTCACCCAGATCCTGCAGATGGTCCGGCAGCTGCTGCCGCTGGTCCGCTTCGACGGCTATCACATCCTGGCCGACGCCACCGGTGTTCCGGATCTGTTCCAGCGGATCAAACCCACCCTGCTGGCCCTCGTGCCGTGGCGCCCCACAGATCCCGAAGCCCGGCTCCTGAAGCCCTGGGCGCGGGCCGTGGTCACCATCTGGGTGCTGGTCACGGTTCCGCTGCTGATCTTCAGCCTGGCCACCATGGTGCTGACCCTGCCGCGGGTCCTGGGCACCGCCTGGGACAACGGCCTGAAGCAGCAGGCCATGCTCTCCCAGAGCCTCGCCGCCGGGGACTTCGCCGACGCCGCCGTGCGGGTGCTCGCGCTCGCCTGCGTGGCCCTGCCGGTGCTCGGCATCCTGTACATCCTGCTGCGCCTGGTCCGCCAGCTGGTTGCCGGGCTGTGGCAGAAGACCCGCGGCAAGGCCCTGCAGCGGGCCGCCGCGATGGTTGCCGTTGCGGCCGTGACGGCCGGCCTCGCCTGGGCGTGGTGGCCCGGCGGTGACACCTACCGCCCCGTCCAGCCCTACGAGCGAGGCACCCTGGGCGATGTCACCACGGCCGCCTTCCCCGCCGCCGTCACGAGCCGGATGGCCGAGGGCCAGCCGGGACGGACCGTCGCCTTGTGGCCCGAGGGTACCCGGAAACCCACGCGGGATGAGCCGCAGC
>JBKPJW010000660.1:0-5813 GCA_046730875.1 Actinomycetota bacterium
GCTCCGCTGGTCCGCCGATACTTAGACCTCGGCCGCACGTTCTCCTCAACCGGCGTGCGGCCGGGCATTACGTACCCTAGTCGGGGTCCCGCCGGTGTCACTTCCCGGTGGCCTGAAAGCTCAGCGGCAGGCCGAAGGGCACGCGTCTTCCCCGGCTAGTAACCTGTCCTGCCTCCTGCCTCCTGCCTCCTGCCGACCGGCGTCTGGGATTTCCCTGCAGCGTTACCGGTTGCCCGTGTCAGCTCACGGCATGTGTTTGAGCGGAGCTGACTTCCAGGGCGGGTTTCGGGCGGGGTAGGCCAAGGAAAGGTGAGGGTCTGAGACTTACTCTGGCTTGCGTGGCACAGCAGCCCAGTCAGGGGCACGCCACGGCGTCATTCTCCCTCAGAATGACGATGCACCGCAGAGGCCGGCTCCATTTTCCCTTGAAGGTGGAGCAGGTCTCCGGGATACGCACCTCACGGGATGTCCCTTCGCGTGGATGGCGCGCCACTTGGATGTGGGCGCGGCGGCGCGGAGGTTTCTTCATGTCTTGGCTGAGCTTTTGGGTGGTCGATAGGCTTCGTGCCGGTCGCCGAAAGGGGCGTGGGTTCACAAGCTATTCAGAACGTCTCTGGGATACGTTCTGTGGATGACCGGGCTTAGGTGCGGGTCGGCCTGCGAAACAAGGGAGCATTTGGCGATGGAAGAATCACGCGACGCTTTGGATCTGGGATTGGCACTTCTCACGACCTTTGTCCACGATGACCCGCAGGGCTACACCGTGGTGACCAGAGACCTTCCGGGGGGTGATTCTGAGGCAGTTGCGGGCCTGGGCAGGGTATGCGAGGTGCTGGTCGGAATTATCGCCGCGATGCTGGACGAGTCCACGGAAGAATCTGTGCAGCGGATTGCTGCCGGACTTGCTGCCGCCTGAATCAGCCTTGGCCGCATCCGCACTCGCAGTGGGGGGTTGGCTTACGGGACGCAGCCCGGCAACCGAGGCTGGACTTGTAGGAATGCCGAATCGGGTTTTAAGAACGGAGGCCCCCGCAAGACTGTCGCACTTAGCTCGGTCAAGCGCTACCGTCGCGGTCATGACCGCGTCCATCATTGGCTACGCGCAGATTTCCATCCATGGGCGCGACCCTGGTCTCGCCGCCCCGGGCGTTCCCGAAGACCGGATCCAAGGAGGCACCCGTTGAAAGACCAGAGGGACGAATCCGACCAGACCAACCCCGAGCCTGCGATGGCCGGTGACGAGACCGCTACTCTGCTGGGTTTTTTGGCGCGGCAGAGGGCGACCTTCGCCTGGAAGACCGGTGCGCTCGATTCGGCCGGTCTGCGGGCGACGCTTGGCCCCTCGTCGATGACACTGGGCGGCATGCTCAAGCACATGACCCGTTTCGAGGACGACATGTCCACCGAGTGGCTGCAAGGCCGCAGGCAGCTTCCCCCGTGGAACGCCGTGGACTGGGACGCCGACCCCGACTGGGACTGGAACTCGGCCAGGGAAGATTCCCCCGAACAACTCTATGAAAGGTGGCGCGAGGCAGTGGCCCGCTCCCGGGCCCTTTTCGCGGCGGCGCTGGCGGACGGCGGTCCGGGCCGGCGAGGCACAGTTGCCTCCCGGAATCGGGCTTCCCAGTCTGCGCTACATCCTGCTGAACATGATCGAGGAGTATGCGCGCCACAACGGCCATGCCGACCTCATCCGCGAGTCGGTGGACGGTCTCGTGGGACAGGACCCGCCGGGTTGAAAACGTCCTGCCCGGCAAGGGGAATGCACCAGGCGGGGGCATCATCGCACCAAGGCGCAAACAGCAACACCCTAGGTAGGCATCGTCGTATCGCCGGGGCGTCCCGTAAGGCAATCGCTAGCCGGGCACCAAAAATGACATTTAGCGCCGCGGAAACGCCGCCACTTATCGTTACGATTCACATTTCCCAGGTGGTTCAGGACTGTGGCATAGACGGTCGTGATGCGCCTCCGGTGGCGCCGTCCCCTTACTTACCGGAAGGCCACGAGAAGGGACCGCGGCAGCCGGTGAACTGCCGTGGTCCCTTCCCGTGGCCAAGTTGCTACCGTCGGGTGTCGTCGATTCCGTCGGTGTCGATGTGTTCCTTGCGGACTTTTTCGTTGACGGTGACGTCGTCCTGGACGACGTCCTTGTCCAGCCGGACACGCTCCACCGGAACGGTTTCCTTCTCGACCACCGGGCGCTCCTCGTGCAGAGTCACCTCGTGCTCTTCTTCGCTGATGTCGGGGCCGGACATTGCTGGGCCGCGGTTGGCGTCGGTGATGGGCTCGCGTTCCAGGCGAACCTTTTCTCGCTGCACCGGCACGGTCTTAGTGACGTTCTCGGTAGTGACGTACTTCCGCAGCCGAACCCGGCCGGTCGCCTCACGCTCCTTGCCGACATGCAGCCGTTCCTCGGAGCGGGTCATGGCGTCATCGGTCGTTGGGCCGGAGGTGTCCCGGCCCGTAGTTCCGCGCGCGGTGTCGTAATCTCTTCCGGTTCCGGTCGTGGCGTCGGTGTAGGTGCGCCCGCCAAGCCGGTAGTGCTCGTAGAGCCGGTCCTCTTCCGCCGGATCCAGGTGCCCGTCCGGATCAACAGCGGGGGCGTCTTTGACCTGGTCTTTGCTGTAGGGGACGACGAGGTCATCGCCTTCGACCCGGGCTTCCTGAATCGGGACGAATGTTTCGCGGGTGCCGAATAGTCCTGTCTTGACTGTCACCCAATTGGGCCGGCCAGTCTCATCGTCGGAGTAGACGTGGCCGACGCCGCCGATCTTTTCCCCGTTGGTGCCTATGACGTTGCCTCGCCCTGAGAGCAGTCGATCGACGTGTTCGTTGCTGATCATGAGGACTCCTTATGGATTCTCGATCTGGTTTCGTTCGTCAATGTCCCCCGTCTATCTAAAACACAGGGCGGCTAAGATGGCAAGCATACTTATTATTCTGGAAGGGGCGGGTCCAATCGCCGTCAGGTTTCCGCGGCCCTTTCCTGCCTGGATGCGGCGTGTGCCCCCTTTCCTCGCAGACCTCGCTACGGCGCTGCTGGCTGCGTGGATCCCCGGGCAGGTTCAATCTTTAAGAGTGCTCTAAGTAGGTGCGCAGGCCTGGGTAATCGCCGTTTGTGGCCAGCACCTTTTCCAATTCCTCCCGGGCCGTCGCCGGGTTGCCTTCTTTGAGGTAGGTTAGGGCTCCTTCCACGAGGGCCCGCTGACCGAATTCTGACTTCGGGTCAAGGAACTGGAGCGCTTCGTTGAAGGCCCCCGGGATTCCTCCAGCAGACCTTGCTCGCGTAACGCGATGCCTCGCTGGATCAGGAGGTACATCGACGCTTCATCCTCAATTTTCAGATTTCCGGTCAGATCAGCCACGTCAGCCCAGCGGCGCTGGCTGATGTAGAACTCGGCCAGTGACACCGCGGTTACGGTACTGGGAGTCAGTTGTTTCAAAAGCTGCTCCGCGGCTTCGACATTGCCGTCGGCCTGGTAAAGCTCGGCCAGCAGCAATCCCATGTAATCCCGGTCCAGTGGCCGCTGAACGTCTACTCCATAAGCGATGGAGAGGGTGTAGCCGGTATCCGGCAGATATTTTTGAACGAAGTTGTCTTGGGCGGGATCATATTCCGCCTGATAGAGCCAGTTGAGAGCGTCGATGGCCTGCGCAGTGTTTCCGGACGGGATTGCTTCCCAGAGAGTCTCGAAGAGAACGGCAAGCGGCCTGGCCTGCTCGAACTCGGACCCGACGCGGACAAGTTCACCAACATCGGGAGCCGCGACAAGAGCCTTGTACAGCTCTTTCTCCCACCTCGGAGCCAGGAGGCCGGGTCGAACATCAAGGACCGCACCGGGCACCGTATCGGCGCTGGCTGCGGCCGTCATCGCTGCCCACTTGGCCCACGCCACTTCTTCCGATGGCCTCGACCCGCTCCCGGTCGGCGGGGGGCCAGCCGGGGCCCCGGCAGCTTTGAAGCCGGCACCGCAGTCGATCCCCTTGGCGGTGATGGTCAATCGCACACCGGGTACGGCCTGGAGTGATTTTCCTGCTGTAAACCCCAATTTGGGGCACCCCTCTTCGTAGGACGTGCGTCCCTTCGGTTGTGACGCTGGAAGGACATCAGCATCCGGACCAGGAAGGATTCGCTACATATTTGGGCCGGGCCGAGGCGCCGTTGCCTGCTCGTTGAGCAGCTCCCGGTAAAAGTTCAAATGATCGGCCACCATTCTTTCGGCGCTGAATCGTTCGCTGACAGCCCTCCTGCATTCCGCCCGGTCCAAGTCAGCGGCCTTTGGCAGGAGCACAGCGAGTTCTTCAACCGGTGCCAGATAGCCGGTAACGCCACTGTCAACGATCTCCTGTGCTGCGCCGGCAGGAGTGGCGATGACGGGTGTGCCGGTGGCGAGGGCCTCTATCATCACCAGGCCGAAGGGTTCGGGCCACTGAATCGGATTAAGCAACGCAAGGGCGTTTCCCATCAGCTCATACTTTTCAACCCCGCCGATTTCACCCAGAAACTCATCCTCAGGCCCCAACTCCGGCTCGACCAGGTCGCGGAAGTATTCCAGCTCCTGCGCTTCGCGCATCTTGGCTGCCAGCCGCAGGGGTATACCCGCTGCGTGGGCTACCCGGACGGCTTCGACAGCCCCCTTGTCCGGGCACATCCGTCCCACAAAACATGCATACCCGCCCTGGCCCGTCCCGACCGGGACGTCCGCAAGGTCCATGCCGTGATGGATGACCCGGGCAACAGGAAAATCACGGCTCCCGTGGACCTGGTCATGGGAGATCCCAAGGATGATCGTGTTCCGGCTCATCGCACGGTAGATCTCGGCCACCTCCGGCAGCAGCCTGCCATGAATGGTCGTAACCACCGGAACGCCAGGAGGACGATGCGCGTAGAGCGGGCCAAGGAAGGTGTGATCATGAATCACGTCCATCTGGCTCATGGCCTGATAGGCCCTGATGACATGGTTCATTTCCGAACAGCTCATCCCAATGCCCAGGGAGTCGGACTCCCGCATCTGCGGCGCCCGCGGCACCGGGCAGTCGCTGTCCGAAGGTGCTGCCAGCAGAACATCCTCACCTGCTGCCGCGAAACCACGCGCGAGCGTATCAACGACCCGCTCAGTACCCCCATAAGCCGGAGGTGGCACCGGAAACCACGGGCCTGCTATCAGTCCAATACGCATCGGCGCCTCCTAGGCATGGACGGCGCAAAGGTCCGTCCGGATCCCTAAGCAGCGGATCCCTCTACAACCCCAATACCCTAAAGGCTGGCTCTGTGCAATCGTTTACCGCCGGACTAAAGCCGGCGAGCTGCCGACGGCAGGGTCTGTTGGTGCTGTCCGGAGTGGCGGTGTTGGCGGTTTCTCGGGTCCGGGTTCGATTGGGAACCTGATGAGAAACCGGTGTCGTTTAGGTGAAGCAGGTCCCTGAGCGTCAGTGGACCATGGCATACGGCGTGCTCGTCGCCGGGGCATGCGCGGCGGCCGCGGCGGCATCGATGTTGGTCCGGCCGCGCCGGAACGGGCCCTGCTTCCGGCGCGCCGGATTCGTCGATTCGAGGCCGGTGACCGACTTCTAGTAACACCTCGGTGTCATCACGGAGAGCCATCCAGGGTGGGACTCCTCCAGACCTCGCAGGGCCCGTCAGGGTTCAGTCGAAGCGCTGGTTTTCCTGAGGTAGTCTTCTAGCGCCTGTTCAGGTATGCGGTAGGACCTGCCGAAGCGCGCCGAGGCCAGTGCGTGGGCCTGGACGAGCCGGTAGACGGTCATCTTGGACACACGCAGGCACTCCGCCACTTCGGCGATAGTCAGGTAC
>JBKPJW010000661.1:0-1468 GCA_046730875.1 Actinomycetota bacterium
TGGGATTTAGTGCTGAGAGTCGGGTGTGAAGAGTTTGATCAGGGGTGCCAGGCTGTCCAGTTCCTCAAGGCGCTGGACGAGCCGGACCGCTTCCTCGGCGTTCCTGCGCGGGGTCCTGCCACCAAACTCGGCGTTGGCGTAGTACTTCTCCAGGATCTCCGCCTCGCTCATCGGGCTGGCGTAGATATCCCCCTTGGGCACGTCCGTCCTGGTCCTGAGCACGGAACCGTCCCGGAGCCGGAGCTCCACTTCGGCGGTGAGCGACTCCGCAGGCGGCAGCGAATCAACCAGCCGGATCTTGTCCAGCAGCCGCTGCAGGCGCGGATCCTGCATGTGCCCCAGCGTGAGGTGTTCCGGCCGCACGGTTCTGTACATCAGGGCCGTGGCGGCCGTGAAGCGGATGCTGAAGGCGCCGGAAACCTCCGGGCACTCTCCGATCACGAAGGGCTGGCCCACGAAGCCCTTCAGGGTCCGCGGGGTCACATGGATGAGGATTTCCTCGATCTCCTCCTCGTCGAGCTGGTTCTCGGTGGCCAGCCGCACGCAGGCGTCCAGTGAGGGATGGCTCGCCCGGCACGAGGACCACGGCTTGATCACGCAGTCCGCATAGAAGGCCTGCCCGAGCCTGCGGGTCACCTTCTCGGGTGCCGGTGCGGAGCAGTACATGTCCAGGAACCCGTGCGGACCCGCGATGGCGTCTGCCGGCCCGGTGAATCCGGCCTGCGCCAGTTCCGCGGACACGATCGAGTTGCGGGCGGCGAATCCGATGGGCAGTTTGAACGCGAGCGTCTGGTCGAAGATGTTGGCCACGGTTCCGGACAGCTGGTTCACCGCGATTCCCAGCGCGTTCCGGATCTGGACCGCGTCGAGGCCCAGAAGTTTGGCGGCGACGGCGGTGCCGCCGAGGCCGTTGACGGTACCCGTGTTGTCCTGGCCGCTGTAGACGTCAAAGCCCGACGCCTCGGCGAGGCGGGAGGTGACGTCGTCCCCCAGGATCAGGGCGGTGAGCAGGTCCCGGCCCGAGGAGCGCTGCTGCTCGGCGACGGCGAGGGCCACCGGGACCGTGGTGCCGCTGATGTGGGCTGCGGACTGCGTCTGGTCCTCGTACTCCGCGCCGATCGGCTCGAAGTCGTAGGATCGCATCATCACCGCGTTGACCATCGCCGCGTTGTGCGCCGGCATGCGGACTCCGTGGACCAGCACCTTTGATTCCGGGGCACCGCCCCAGCGGCGGGCGAGGTGCACGAGTGCGTCGTTGCCCTGGGCGCGGTGGCCTGCGGCAATGTTGCCCAGCGCGTCGATGATCCGGACCTTCGCCCGGGCCACCGTGGCGGTGTCAAAGGCCTCGAAACGGGTCTCGGCGACATGCCGGGCCACGGTGCCCGTCATGTTTTCCAGGCCGCTCTTTGGTTCGGCGGCCTCTGCTGTCTGCACGGTCATGGCGGAACCTAGCCCCGCGCCCCGACGG
>JBKPJW010000662.1:0-8487 GCA_046730875.1 Actinomycetota bacterium
CTGGAAGCCCGAATTTCCGCTGCTTTCGGCGGGTCCGGCGTCGTCCGGCCGCCGATTTGTTGGTGGGCGAATCTTCCGGTAGAGTATTTACTCGTTGCCCCCCTAGCTCAGTGGTAGAGCGCGTTCTTGGTAAGAACGAGGTCACCGGATCGATTCCGGTGGGGGGCTCTGGATGAGGGCCTGTGTCAAGGCGGTTTTTGACCGGCTGAGCGCAGGTTTTCCTCATTTATGGCGGTGTAGCTCAGTTGGTTAGAGCGCACGACTCATAATCGTGAGGTCGGGAGATCGAGCCTCCCCACCGCTACAGGCAAGACCCCCGGAATCCTTGAGATTCCGGGGGTCTTTCTGTCTCTCCGCTAAGAGGAGGGCCGGGGCCCGCCCTTCCCGTGGCCCGAGCCGCCCGTTGAGGCGTTGGCGGACTGCGACGTCGCGCCCGTTGCGGATACCCGGCCCCTGACCTGCGCAATCATTGCCCAAAGCGGTGTCTGGGCAGTACACTCGGCGGCGGGGGAGCCGGTGAACCGGCTCAAGACTGGGGGAACAATTGAACAAGAAGACCGTCCGCCTCGGCATCGCCGGGGCACTCGTCGCGCTCTCGCTTGCGGGCCTTGCCGTTCCGGCACAGGCCGATGAGTTGATGCATGCCATCCCGCCAGCCCCCGCCGATCCGTGCGGCCAGGTGGTCGACTCCGTCAAGTTCTGCACGGCACCGGACGGGCATCAGTACCCGGTGCAGGTCAGCGGCGCCGTAGTGCCCGGCAAAAACGGAACCCCCGGCATCGGCGGTGCCCTCCAGGTCGGCAGCACCCTGACCGTCATTGACGGTACCTGGAATCCCGCGAACGCCTCGCTCACGCACCAGTGGCTGCGCAACGATGTGCCCGTCCCGGGCGCCACCGGCCCCACCTACCTGCTCACCACGGCGGATCTCGGCCAGGGCATCCGGGTCAAGACCACTGCGGCAGCCCCGGGCTATGCAAAGACGACCCTGCAGTCCGCCAAAACCGCAGCTGTCACGGTCGCCGGCGCCGCCGTCCCGTCTCTCGTGGCGGAGTCCGTCAGTTTCGGTACGCCGAGCACCAACCCGGATGTGCCCGGCGTCCTCGTGTACGGTGGGGGAGTTTTTAGGGGCGCTCCGGTCATCCACTTCCAGTACCAGTGGCTTCGCGACGGCAAGCCCATCCCGGGTGCCACCGCGGAAATGCTCGACACAACGGGCTGGGGTCCGACGGGGCTGCTCAGCGTCAGGGTTACCGGTCACGCTCCCGGTTTCAACCCGGCCACCGGGACCTCCAAGCCGGAAAACGTTTCGCACTATGACCCGACTCCCGGCGCCCGGGTTACCGGCGGCACCGGCCTGGGGGACGTCCTCACCGGCGTTGACGATGTTGCCTGGTTCAGACCGTATGAGCACACCTACAAGTGGCTGCGTGACGGCGTCGCGATTCCCGGAGCCACTGGACTGATCTACACGATCACGGCCGCAGACCAGGGCCACACCCTGGTCCTGATGACCAACGCGGTTTCGTATACTGGCCCCCGCTCCTACTCCAACCGGGTGACTGTGCCGGCGGCCGCGGGAGTGGAGCTGAAGCAGCTGACGAACGTCACCAAGCCGGTCGTGACCGGGACCGCCGTGACCGGCTCCGCGCTGAAGGTGTCGGCAGGGACCTGGTCCGTGCCCTCCGACAAGCTGACCGTTACCTACGACTGGGTAGTCCCGGGCCAGGACAAACCGGTCAGCGGCTCGACTTTCACCCCGGACCAGCCCCAAGTCGGGAAGACCCTCACCGTCTTCGTGACCGCCTCCGCCCCCGGCTACAAGATGGCCTGGGTAAAAGTCACCACTCCCGCCGTGACGGCGCGCGAGTCGACGCGGGCCATTAGCGGCACCCTGACCGTCGGGTCGAAGGTGACCTTGACCCGCGACCCCTGGTACGACCGAGTCGATTCGGACGTGCAGTGGCTGCGCGACGGCGCCCGGATCGACGGGGCCTACGGCTGGAGCTACGTCCTGACGAGGGCCGACGCTGGCACGAAGCTCTCGGTCAGCGTGTCCCCGACTGCAACGGGCGGCATGTACCAGACGCTCAACGCTTCGGCGAGGGTGGCGGGTCTGCCCCTGATTTCGGCCACGCCGACGATTGCCGGCACGGTCAAGGGCGGGAACGTCCTGACCGTGAAGCGGGGCACCTGGAGCTGGGGCACTGCCTTCACGTACCGGTGGCTGCGCAACGGCGTCCCGATCTCCGGCGCCACGGCTTCGACCTACAAGGTCCGGACCGCCGACAAGGGTAACAAGATCACCGTCCGCGTCACGGGCTCCCGGTTCGGCTACACCACCGTCTCCCGGACCAGCGGGGCGCGCATCGCCCAGTGACACAGTGACACAGTGACCAGGCAGCTGACGCCTGGGATGCCTCCTACGGATGTCGGTCAGGGTCCGGCGCGCTGTGCCCGCCCGGATCACCTGCCCTCCGTGACAAGCGGCTCGTTTCACCGTAGCTTGGCACCATCTGTGAGATGGGGTATCGGTGGACTTCTTTGGCAGCCTCATGGCCCCGTTCAGATGGCTGATCTCGGCCATGATGGCGGCCTTCCATGACGGCCTCAGCGCGATCGGCATGCCGGCCGCCAGCGGCTGGACGTGGACCCTGTCCATCATCGGGATCGTGCTGGTCATCCGTGCCGCCCTCATCCCGGTGTACCTGAAGCAGGTCAACGCCCAGCAGCGCATGAGGCTGCTGCAGCCTGACCTGAAGAAGCTGCAGGAGAAGTACAAGGGCAAGACCGATCCGCTCTCCCGCCAGGCCATGGCCCAGGAACAGCTGGCCCTGTACAAGAAGCACGGCACCAACCCGTTCTCGGCCTGCCTGCCCATGCTGATTCAGGTACCCTTCTTCTTCGCCCTGTTCCAGGTGCTCTCCGGCATCAGCACGGCAGCCGGGCAGGACCAAGGCATCGGTGCCCTGAGCGCCGAACAGGTTGTGCAGTTCGACCAGTCCAGCATTTTCGGTGCCCCGCTTTCGGCCACGATGCTTCACGGAACGCCTCCCGGCGGCAACGTGGTCTCGGTGTGGATCCTCTCCATCGTGATGATCCTGGCCATGACGGCCGCACAGTTCATCACGCAGCGGCAGATCATGGCCAGGACCTACTCCGACGAGGCCCTGGCGAGCCCGTTCCTGCGCCAGCAAAAGGTGATTCTCTACAGCCTTCCGATCGTCTTCGGTCTGGGCGGCATCGTTTTCCCCATCGGCGTCCTGATCTACTGGACCACCACCAACCTCTGGACCATGGGGCAGCAGTTCACTATCCGGTGGGACAGAATGGGTCCATGAACCGAATCGCAATCATCGGCGGCCACGGCAAGGTCGCTTTGGAACTGTCCAGGATCCTGGCGGCGGACGGGCAGGAGGTCACCTCCTTCATCCGCAATCCGGGGCAGGCGGCCGACGTCGCGGCCACCGGGGGCACGCCGTCGCTGCTGGATGTGGAGAACGCGACGACAGCGGAGATCGCCGACGCCCTGCGGAACCACGATGCCCTGGTGTGGTCCGCCGGGGCAGGCGGCGGCAATCCCGAGCGGACCTACGCGGTGGACCGGGACGCCGCAATCCGCTCCATGGACGCCGCTGCGGACGCCGGCGTCCGCAGGTACGTCATGGTCTCTTATCTCGGAGCCGGTCCGGACCACGGGGTCCCCGCGGACAACGGCTTCTTCGCCTACGCCGAAGCCAAAGCGGCGGCCGATGCCTATCTGCGCCGCTCAGGCCTTGACTGGACCATTCTGGGTCCGGGCACGCTGACGGCGGGGCCCGGCAACGGGATGATCGACGTCGACCCCACCGACACATCAGACGGCACCGCAACCGCCCGCGCCAACGTGGCCCAGGTGGCGGCCGCGGTCCTCGGACTGCCGGCCACGATCGGGCGCACCATCGAGTTCCGGGACGGTACGCTGCCGCTGGCGGCGGCCCTCCAACCGTAAGCCCCGAGCGGCTGGCCTAGATAGGGTGGTGGGGGCGGTCCGCGCATCCACCCGGGATGCCTGCGGCCGCACTCCGGGGAAAGCGGGCACATGGACCAGTTGGCACTCATCGTCGGACTCCTGCTGGCCACTGTGGGGGCCGTGGGCCTGGGTGACCGGCTAAAACTGCCGTACCCCGTGCTGATGCTGCTCCTGGCCGCAGCCCTGACGTTCATCCCGGGATTCCCGGAAATCCAGATCGAGCCCGAACTGATCCTGCCCATCTTCCTGCCGCCGCTGCTCTTCGCCACGGCGCAGCGCAGCTCGTGGGCCGTTTTCCGGGTCCGCTGGCGCACCTTGCTCATGCTCGCCGTCGGGCTCGTTGTTGCCTCCACTGCGGTGGTGGCCGGCGCGGCCTGGCTCATGATTCCTGGCATCGGCATCCCCGCCGCGATCGCGCTGGGAGCCATGGTGGCGCCGCCGGATCCCGTGGCCGTGGACTCGATCGCCAGCCGTGTCCACATGCCGCGGCGGCTCATCAACGTGCTCCAGAGCGAGGGCCTCTTCAACGACGCCGCCGCGATCGTCATCTTCCAGGCCGCCGTGGCAGCTGCCGTTGCCGGCACCAAGATCGCCGCCGACGTCGTCCTTCAGTTTGTCCTGGGAGCGGCCCTCGCGGTGATCGTGGGGATCGCCATGGGCTGGCTCACCAGCCTGATCACCCGCCTCGTGACCTCCATGGTGGCGCGCAGCGCCGTCACCCTCGTGGTGCCGTTCGCCGCCTACATCCTCGCCGAGGAAGTGCACGCGTCCGGGGTGATCGCAGTCGTCGTCACCGCGCTGGAAATGCAGCGCCATTCCCGGCCCCAGGATGCCGCCGAGCGCGTCACCCGCACCGCCTTCTGGGATGTGGTGGAGCTGCTGATCACGGGCCTGGCGTTCGGGCTGGTGGGGCTGGAGGTGCGGCAGGTGATCCACGAGGAAGGCAGCGCGGTGTTCGGCATGATCGGAACCGCCGCGGTTGTCTGCGTGCTCGTTTTCGCTGTGCGCTTCGCCTGGCTGGCCATGATGTCGGGCCTGTCGCGGGCCAGGAAGGACGTCCTGCGGCCCACCTCGGCCAAGGACGTGCTGATCCTCTCGTGGTGCGGTATGCGCGGCCTGGCCACCCTGGCGCTGGCGCTGGCCCTTCCGCTGACGATCGCGGACGGCTCACCGTTCCCGGCCCGGAGCGAGTTGCTGGTGATCGCCTGCGCGGTCCTGCTGGCCACGCTGGTGCTGCCCGGGCTCACGCTGCCGTGGCTGATGCGGGTCCTGAAGGCGTCCGAGGACGGGTCGGAAGAACGCGACGCCGCCCGCGTGCTGGCCCGCCGCGCGCAGCAGGCAGCGATCGCCGCGCTCCGGGACAACGAGCTCATGAAGGAGCTGCCGGCGGAGAAGGTGGCGCTGGTGAAGGAGAAGATGACCCGGCTGCACGCGGAGCTGCTGGACGGGAGCCTGCGGAATGAAAGCGCGGGGGAGAAGCGAACGCGCGGCCGCGAACTCGCCATTGCCGTGCAGACCATCGCCCTCGACGCGGCGCGCCAGGAAGTGGTGGCGGCCAGGAACGAGCCGGGCATGGACCCCGAAGTCGCGGACCGGGTGCTGCGGCAGCTGGACCTGCGCACCATGATTATGCCGGAGTAGGACCTACGCCGGCACGGGCAGCGTCAGCTCGAGGGCATTCGCCTCGACGTAGTCCAGGGCGTGCCGGACCGCGCCGACCGTGACGATCGCGTCGCCCAGGGGCGACGCCGTCACCCGCGGCGGAGTCGCGGTGAAGCGGGGGAGCATCGCTGTGATCCCTGGCAGGAGGGCGCCGGCGGACTCGGCGACGGCACCGCCGATCACCACCTGTTCGGGGTTGATCAGGCTCGCGATCGAGGCGATGACGCGCGCCATGCGCTCCGAAATCCGGTCCAGGATGGCCGACGCCGCCGCGTCCCCTGCCGCCGCGTCCTCGAACACCCGCCGGGCGCTGGCAGCACCGCCGGCAGAAGGGCCGCCGCCTGCCGCCGACCACAGCCGCGCCAGGGCCGCAATGCCATCGCTGGACCCCACGCCCTCCACCATGTCCAGATAACCCATCTCGCCGGCGGCCCCGCCGCGGCCGTGGAGCAGGCGCCCGGATTCCATGACTCCGGCACCCAGGCGCTCACCCGCCAGGAGCACCACCAGATCATCCACGCCCGCCCCGGAACCGCGCCAGCGCTCGCCGAGGGCGGCCAGGTTGGCGTCGTTTTCCAGCAGCACGGTCCAGCCGTGGAGCTCCTTCAGCGCCGAGCGGAGACCGACGTCGAACAGGCTCCAGAACCGCCGGGTCACGAGGACGTTGCCGTCCCGGTCCACCGGTGCGGCAATCCCGGCGCCGACAGCCAGGACGCTTGCCGGGTCAGCTCCCGCGGCGGCCAGCGCCTGGCGGCAGGCGAGGTCAACCACGCCGATCCGCTCCTGCGCGGGGATGTCCTCCGCGCGGAAGCTTTGGCTGGACCGGCCGATGACCGCACCGCTGAGGTCGGCCACGGCGGCGGTGGTGGTCGCGGCACCGATATCCAGGCCCAGCACGAAGCCCACCTCCCGGTTGAAGGCAAAGCGCCTGGCCGGGCGCCCCTTCCGTGGATTGGCGGGAAGACCCTCCTTTGTGGGCGCCGGCGCGGTGGGGGAGGGCGCTGCGGGCGCCGATGCGGCGACGGAGGGATCTGTGCTGCCGGGGCTGGTGCGGGGCTGATCCAGTTCCACTATCCAGCCCCGGCCGATCAGGTCCTCACAGACGGCGATCACCGAGGCCCGGGTCAGTCCGGTCAGGGCCATCAGCTCGGTCCCGGTGGCGGCGTCGGCGTTCCGGATGTGTCGCAGCACGGCCTGGGCATTGACGCGGCGCAGCAGCTGCGGCGTGGCGGCGGCTGCGTGCGACATCACTTCTTGACCTCTTCTGTTCCCGGACACATAATTGTTCAGGCAATATATTTAGCTTGTATCTAAAATACCAGAAGCCCTCTCAGCCCCGAAGGAATCTCCTTTGTCCCACACCGCCACCCTGGCCACCCTGTCCGGATCCGACCTCGCCGCCGACCCCAACTGGTGGCGCCAGGCGTCGGTGTATCAGATCTACCCGCGGAGCTTCTCCGATTCGAACGGTGACGGCCTGGGCGACATCAAGGGCATCACCGCCAAGGTCCCGTACCTGAAGGGACTCGGGATCGACGCCGTCTGGCTTTCCCCGTTCTACCCCTCGGCGCTCGCCGACGGCGGCTATGACGTCGACGACTACCGCGACGTCGACCCGAAACTGGGCACCCTGGCCGACTTCGCGGAAATGTCCGCCGCGCTGCACGAGGCCGGCATCAAGCTTATTGCGGACATCGTCCCCAATCACTCCTCCGACCGGCACAAGTGGTTCAAGGAGGCCTTGGCCGCACCGAAGGGCTCCGCCGCGCGCGATCGCTACATCTTCCGCGACGGCCTGGGCGAGAACGGCGAACTGCCGCCGGCGGACTGGGAATCAGTCTTCGGCGGCCCCGCCTGGGAGCGCATCACCGAGCCCGACGGCACGCCCGGTCAGTGGTACATGCACATTTTCGCCAAGGAACAGCCGGACCTGAACTGGGCCAACCGCGAAATCCGCGACGACTTCATCAAGACGCTCCGTTTCTGGTCCGACCGCGGCGTGGACGGCTTCCGCGTCGACGTCGCGCACGCGCTGACCAAGGACCTCACCGAGCCTCTCATCTCCAAGGTGGAGCTCAACCCGACAGGCTCCGGCGCGGATGGCCACGTTGACGGTTCGCACCCGTTCTGGGACCGCGACGAAGTCCACGAGATATACGCCGAGTGGCGCGAGGTCTTCAACGAATACAACCCGCCGCGCACCGCCGTCGCCGAAGCCTGGGTGCACGCCAGCCGCCGCGCCCGCTACGCCAGCCCGCAGGGACTGGGCCAGGCGTTCAACTTCGACCTCCTGCAGGCCGACTTCGACGCCGCCGAGTTCCGCGAAATCATCACCCGGAACCTCGCCGAGGCCACGGAGTCCGGCGCGTCCTCCACCTGGGTGTTCTCCAACCACGACGTCGTCCGCCACGCCACCCGCTACGGCCTGCCCCAGGGCGGCGGCAAGCACGCCCGGGGCCAGGACGGCAAGGGCTGGCTTCTGGCCGGCGCCCCCGCCGGAGAGCTCGACGTCGAACTCGGCCTGCGCCGGGCGCGCGCCGCCACGCTCCTGATGCTGGCCCTGCCGGGATCCGCCTACATTTACCAGGGCGAGGAACTGGGTCTGCAGGAAGTCACGGAGATCCCCGACGCCGAGCGTCAGGACCCCACCTTCTTCCGGAACAAGGGCGTGGAGATCGGCCGTGACGGCTGCCGCGTGCCGCTGCCGTGGGCCCCGGAGGGCACCTCGTTCGGCTTCGGCGCCGGCGGGGCGCACCTGCCGCAGCCGGCCTGGTTCGACCGCTACGCCGTGGCAGTCCAGGACGGCGTGGAAG
>JBKPJW010000663.1:0-5403 GCA_046730875.1 Actinomycetota bacterium
GTCCAGCAGGGTACCTGGGTCCGCACGGGACGGCACGGCCGCACCGGACACGACTCCTCGCTGCTGTTCGCCGCAGGCACCGCCGGCTTCGGCAACCGCCACGGGAAAGTCTGGGCCACGCACCTGGCCTGGAGCGGAAACCACGAGCAGTTCGCGGATACCCTCGGCGACGGCCGCACCATGATCGGCGGCTCCGAACTCCTCGGCCCCGCTGAGGTCATCCTCCAGCCGGGCCGCAGCTACACCACACCGGCACTCTTCGCCGCCTACTCCGAGCGCGGCCTGGACGGCATCAGCGAAGCGTTCTACAGCTGGTTCCGCTCCCGCCCCCACCACGTACTGCCCGCGGCGACACCCGCCAACAGCGGCCCAACGCAGAGCGGCACAACACGTGCCGGCAAACCCCGCCCGGTGGTGCTCAACACTTGGGAAGCGGTCTACTTCAACCATGATCTGCCCACCCTCATCGACCTGGCCGATTCCGCCGCCGACCTCGGGGTGGAACGATTTGTGCTCGACGACGGCTGGTTCCGCGGTCGCCGGGACGACCACGCGGGCCTGGGCGACTGGTACGTGGACGAGTCACTCTGGCCCAACGGGCTCACGCCGCTGATCGATGCCGTGACATCCCGCGGGATGGAATTCGGACTCTGGGTGGAACCGGAAATGGTCAACCTGGACTCCGACGTTGTACGGACGCACCCGGAGTGGATCGCCGGACCCTCGGTCCAGAGCTACAAGGACGGCGGCCGGCTGCCGCTGGAATGGCGGCAGCAGCACATTCTCGACCTCGCCAACCCCGCGGCTTGGCAATACATCTACGATCGCATTGACGCCCTGCTGCGCGAGAACAACATCAGCTACCTCAAGTGGGACCAGAACCGCGATCTAACCGAGCACGGCCACGCCGGCCGTTCCTCGGTACACGAGCAGACCCTCGCCGCTTACCGCCTGTTCGACGAACTCCGCCAGGCCCATCCCGGCGTCGAGATTGAAAGCTGCTCCTCCGGCGGCGCGCGCGTGGACCTTGGTATCCTCGAACGCACCGACCGCATCTGGGCCTCCGACTGCAATGACGCCCTGGAACGGCAGACCATCCAGCGCTGGACCGGCATCGTGGTTCCGCCGGAACTCGTGGGAGGGCACATCGGGCCCACCACGTCGCACACCACCGCCCGCACCCACGATCTGTCCTTCCGGGCCATCACGGCACTGTTCGGCCACTTCGGCATGGAATGGGACGTCCGGGAGGTCCAGGGCGCCGAGCGCGAGGAACTCAAACGATTCATTGCCCTATACAAGGAACACCGCGGCCTCATCCACTCCGGACCCATGGTCCGGGCGGACGTCGCCGACGACTCGCTCCTCCTCCACGGGGTGGTGTCCCCCGGCCAGGCAGAAGAAGGCTCGACGGCGGCCTTGTTCGCCCTGGTCCGTACGGGCACCTCGTCCGCTGAACAGGCAGGCCGGATCAGCATTCCCGGGCTGGAGTCCGACCGCAGCTACCGGGTGGAGGCAATCTTTCCGGCACCCGGCGACGCGGACTATGCCCACACCTTCACCCAGGTCCGTCCGCCGGCCTGGTTGGCCGAGGGAGCCGAAGCGGGCGGACGCTTCCTGGCCGAGGTGGGCCTGCCCATGCCCATCCTGAACCCGGAGCACGCCCTGGTGCTGAAGTTCACGGTGCTCTAGGCTCCGGACCGGCCAGTTCATGGCCCTCCCCCGCCGGTGCCCTGCCCCGCTGTTCCCGGAAGAGGGAACAGCGGGGCAGGACACCGCACCCGATACACCCGCAACCGCTAGCTCCCGCGCGCCCAAACGTTGCCCTACCTGAGTCAAAATGTTCTCTATTGTTTGAAAATGTTTTGTCGTGTACAAATAGGATCATGATGCGAACCACGATGACCAAGCTGGCCGACGGCCGGGAGATCCTCTACTTTGACGACGCGGGGTCCGCCGAGCGGCCCGCCGCCTCCCTGGTGGATCACCGGGAACTTCCCGTCCGTCCCGAGCCCGGCCAGCTGCGCTTCGACGCGCTCAGCCGCGAATGGGTGGCCGTCGCCGCGCACCGGCAGTCGCGGACCCATCTGCCGCCGGCGGACCAATGCCCGATCTGTCCGACGACGCCGGCCAACCAGACCGAGATCCCGGCGGCGGACTATGATGTGGCCGTCTTCGAAAACCGCTTCCCCTCGCTTGGCCCTGACGCCTACGGGATTCCCGCCGCGCCCGCTTGGGGAACGACAGCACCCGCGGTAGGCCGGTGCGAAGTGGTGGCCTTCACCCCGCAGCACACCGGTTCCTTTGCCGAGCTGGGCTGGCGCCGCACCCGCACGGTGGTTGACGCCTGGGCCCACCGAACGGAAGCGCTGAGCGCGCTGCCCGGCATCCGGCAGGTCTTCCCGTTCGAAAACCGGGGCGCGGAAATCGGCGTCACCCTCCACCACCCGCACGGGCAGATCTACGCCTACCCGTATGTGACGCCGCGCGCCGCGGTGCTGGCCGCCGCGGCCGGCGAGTTCGCCGCCACGGCCGGCGGCGGGGCGACGCTGGCCTCCTCCCTGCTGCAGGCCGAACGCAGCGACGGCAGCCGCATGGTCCTCGAGGGCGAACACTTCAGCGCCTACGTCCCGTTCGCGGCGCGCTGGCCGCTGGAAGTCCACCTCGTCCCGCACCGGCAGGTCCCGGACCTCGCCGCCCTGAACGGAGCCGAGCGCGATGAGCTGGCAGAGCTGTACCCCGAACTCCTCAAGCGCTTTGACGCCCTATATCCGACGCCGACCCCATACATCGCGGCCTGGCACCAGGCTCCGCTGGAGCCGGCCATGCGCCGGGCCGGTCAGTTGCACCTGCAGCTGACCTCGCCGCGCCGCGCAGCGGACAAACTGAAGTACCTGGCCGGCTCCGAGGCCGCCATGGGTGCCTTCATCAACGACACCACCCCCGAATCCGTCGCGGCCCGGCTGCGAGAAGTGGCCGCCCAGCCGACCGGCTTGGCAACCCGTCCTGCCTTGACCCCGGAGGGCACCCCGGCATGAAAACGACAGCACGCGACGCCGGGACCGGTGCCCTGGCGGACCGCTTCGAAGCCATCTTCGGCACGGCCCCGCACGGCGTCTGGGCCGCGCCCGGCCGGGTGAACCTGATCGGCGAGCACACCGACTACAACCAGGGCTTCGTCCTGCCCTTCGCGATCGACAAGCGGGCCAGGACCGCCGTCCGGCTCCGCGACGACTCCGCCGTCCGGCTCCTGTCCACCTTTGGAGACCAGGAGCTTGTCGAGACCGACGCCGCCGCCCTGGCACCGGGCACCGTCACCGGCTGGGCCAAGTATCCCCTCGGAGTGGTTTGGGCGCTGCAGCAGCACGGCATCGAGGTCCCCGGATTCGACCTCCTCCTCGATTCCGACGTCCCGCTCGGGGCCGGGCTGTCCTCCTCGCACGCGATTGAATGCGCCGTCGTCACCGCCCTCAACGAACTCACCGGGGCAGGCCTTTCGGCGGAGGAGATGGTCCTGCTGACCCAGCACGCGGAAAACGCCTTCGTAGGAGCGCCGACCGGCATCATGGACCAGTCGGCCTCGCTCCGGGGCGCCAGCGGCCGCGCCGTCTTCCTTGACTGCCGGGACCAGTCCGTGGAACTCGTGCCGTTCCGGGCGCGGGAGGCCGGACTCGTCCTGCTGGTTATCGACACGAAGGTGGAACATTCGCATGCCGACGGCGGCTACGCCTCCCGCCGCGCATCGTGCGAACTCGGCGCCGAGGTCTTGGGCGTCAAGGCCCTGCGGGATGTGGCCGTCGCGGACCTCGAGGAGGCCGCCGCGCGCCTCGATGACACCACGTTCCGGCGCGCCCGCCACATCGTCACCGAAAATGACCGCGTGCTGCAGACTGTCACCACGCTCCGGTCCCGGGGCCCGGCCCACATAGGCCCCCTCCTCGATGCCAGCCACGCCTCCATGCGGGACGACTTTGAGATCTCCTGCCCGGAACTGGACCTCGCCGTCGACACGGCACGGACCCACGGTGCCATCGGTGCCCGCATGACCGGCGGCGGCTTCGGCGGCTCGGCGATCGCCCTTACCCCGGTCCAGGACGAGCAGCAGGTCCGCGACGGCGTCATCCGCGCCTTCGCGGAGGCGGGATTCACTCAGCCGGAAATCTTCACCGTCTCCCCCTCGGCCGGGGCCGCACGCATTTCCTGACGCGTATCCGGCGCGGCGGCCCCGCCGAAGCCAGGCCAACGACAACCTCGTGGGCGCAGTCTGTTCAGTACGCGGTCTGTTCGGTAGATGCGGCGGATCAGTAAAGGCGCGGCTGATCAGACAAATGCGAAGGGTGCCGGCGCCGCCTGGCACCGGCACCCTTCTTGCGAGCCGGGATGTCGACGGGCGTTTAGCCGAAGAACGGCACCAGGAGTGAGGTGACGAACAGGACGAGGGCACCGCCGATCCGGTTGGTCAGGGCGGCGAAGGGCATCAGGTGCATGCGTCCGGCGGCGCTGAGGACGGAGACGTCGCCGCTACCGCCGGTGTCGGCCATGACCAGTCCGGGGGTGATGGAGGCTTCGACGAAGTTGAGTTTGACCAGCCAGCCCAGGATTCCGGAGGACAAGGTGGCGATGAGGACGGTGACGATGGTCAGGACGATGAACATCGGGTTGGACAGGGAGAGAAGGACTTCATCGATGTTGATGTAGGTCATGCTGACACCCACGAGCAACGCGGGAATGAGGAAGGCGCCGATCATGTCGCCCCATTCGGAGCTGGCGTCCTCGAGTTCCTTGGGGAAGAGGCCGAAGATCTTGATGGCGGCGGCGATGATGATGGTCCAGGCGTAGGGGTGCAGGCCGGGAAGGAAGGCGGCGACCAGGTTGCCGACGATGAACAGGATGCCGGCGATGGCCAGGCCCTTGCCGAGGGACACGAACGATGCGACGTCCTTCTTCGGGGGTGCGGTGAGTTCTCCGGTCTTGCCCTTGATGCGGAGCAGTTGGCCGTTGCCGTTGAATCCGACGAAGGGCTGGATGCCGCGTTTGCCGATGCCGTTGTAGATGCCGGCGATCAGGATGCAGACGATGTTGGCCATGACGACGGCGGACATCAGGTCGCCCATGAAGTCAGCGGAGCTTCCCCCGGTCCGGGCCGCGTACATCTCCGACATCGGCAGCGCCCCGACACCCAGGCCCCCGGCCATGATGGGGGCGGCGATGAACAGGATGCCTTCGATGAAGCCGAAGCCGGTGACCAGTCCCAGTAGCCCGACGAGGGAGAAGGTGGCGATAAGGCAGCCCACGAGGGGGACGATGAACCTTGGCCCGGCTTTGAGCAGCAGCGCCCTGGGCATGCCCAGGATGCTCCCGGCGATGATGGTAACCACAAAGAAATCGAGGAACCCGTAGCCC
>JBKPJW010000664.1:0-2255 GCA_046730875.1 Actinomycetota bacterium
GGTATTTCTTGTGGTTGCCGGGTGATGCACGTCTGGAACTCTGATCGCCGGGAATGGAACGTCGATTGCTCCGTAACTGCCCTTTTGGGCCTCGAATAGGGCGGTGTTGGAGCAACCGATGGTGCCGGACAGAGAATCCCCGCTGGGAACGTTTCCGGCGGGGATTCTTCGTGTCTGCCGGGTGATTGCACGCCTGGAACTCTGATCGCCGGGAATGGAACGTCGATTGCTCCGTAACTGCCCTTTTGGGCCTCGAATAGGGCGGTGTTGGAGCAATCGATGGTGAATTACTCTAGGCCCGTGCCGTGACTGAATCGGTCTCGACGCCGGCGGCAGCGCGCACCGGGGTGGCCAGGCCGAGGTTCTCCCGCAGCGTACTGCCCGCGTACTCCGTGGGGTACACGCCGCGCTCCTGCAGTTCCGGCACAAGGTGGTTGACTATGTCATCGAGCCCGGACGGGATGAGCCACGGGGAGATGTTGAAGCCGTCGACGGCGCCGGTCCGGGCATACTCGGTGAGCCGGTCCGCGACCTCGGTGTAGGAGCCGGTGAAGGTGGAGTCACCCCGGCTGGTCTTGGCCGAGACGAACTGCCGGATGGACAGGCCCTTTTCCTTGGCCTCGGCCCGCCACTGGTCGGCCAACTGGCGGGCCTTGGCGCCATGGAAACCGCTGCCGCGGGTTTCGGAGGTCTCTTCCACCACGGGGTCGATGTCCGGCAGCGGACCGTCGGGATCGTAGCCCTGCAGCTCCCGGCCCCAGAACTGCTCGAGGTACGCGATGGCCTGCTGCGGGCCGATCTGCAGGCTCCGGACCCAGGCCTTCTTTTCGAGGGCTTCCCGCAGTGTGGCGGCGAGGATGAACTCGCTGGCGGGCATGATCTTCACGTCCTGGGCGTCCCGGCCGGCCCGGAGCGTGCGCTCCACGATGTCGCGGCGGAAGTCCAGGGCGTCGTCGAGCTGCGGGTGCGCGGAAAAGATGACGTCCGCCTGCCGGGCGGCGAAGTCCCGGCCTTCGGGCGAATCCCCGGCTTGGAACAGCACCGGCCGGTACTGGGCGCTGCGCGGCAGCCTCGGGGTGACGTCCACGGAGTAGTGCCGGCCGGTGTGCCGGACCCGACGGACTGCCCCCTCCGCCGACCACCGTGCGGCGGAAACCGAGGCGGCGATGGCGCCGTCGTCCCACGCGTCCCAGATGCGCTTGGCGGTTTCCACGAAGGCCTCGGCGTGGGTGTACCGGTCCGCGTGGTCCAGGTAGCCGCCGCGGCGGAAGTTCGCGCCGGTCCATGCGTTGTCCGTGGTGACGATGTTCCAGGCCGCGCGGCCGCCGGAGAGCAGATCCAGCGTGGAGAGCCGGTGCGCCAGGTCTGCGGGGTCGTTGTAGGTCGTGTTCTGGGTGGCGACCAGGCCGATGTTGGTGGTCACGGCCGCGAGGGCGGCCAGCGCGGTCTGCGCGTCGGGACGGCCGGCGACGTCGAGCGCGTGCGGGCGGCCGAGGTGCTCGCGCAGCCGCAGGCCTTCGCCGAGGAAGAACGCCGCGAACAGGCCGCGCTCGGCCGTTTGGGCGATGCGCCGGAACGATTCGAAATCGGTCTGGGAGCCGGACTCGGCGCTCTTCCAGACAGTTCCGGAGTTGACGCCCTGGAAGAACACGCCCAGCTGGAGCTGGCCTGACGGGGTGAACCCGGACGTGGTTAATTCAGCGGCGGGGTGGGTGCTGTGGCTCATGGTGGACTCCTTAGTCTTCCGCGCCGGGGGCGCTGGTTGCGGCGGCATACCGGCTGGCGGGTCGTGCCAGCCCCAGCTGCTCGCGGAACGTAGCCTCCGCGGTGTTGGGGGCCAGGAGCCCGCGCCGGCGCAGCTCCGGCAGCACAAGCCGCGACAGTTCCTCAAAATCCGTGTCCAGCACTGCGGGGTGCAACCGGACGCCGTCGGCCCGGGCCAGCACGTCGGTGAGCAGTTCGGCCAGTTCAGCCGCCGTCCCGACGAACCGGGCGTGCGGACTCTGCCACGGGGTGTGCCGGTTCAGCCCTGCCAGCCGCTCTGCGGCGGTCTGGCCGCGGGAGTCCAGCACCACGTCGAGCTCGGCGACCAGCGCAGGCCCACTGCCGCCGGCGGCGAGTCCTGCCCGCGTGGCCACGAGTTCGGCGGCCAGGAGTTCGGGTGTCGGGGCCGAGACCAGGAGCGCGTCGGCCGCCCCGGCCGCGATAACCGCGGGGGTGAGGAGCCCGGCCGGGGCCAGCACAGGGAGCTGGCC
>JBKPJW010000665.1:0-5816 GCA_046730875.1 Actinomycetota bacterium
TATCGTCGGCAGCGTCAGATGTGTATAAGAGACAGTCCTGCACCAAATGGAATCCATCGCGGAAAACACGCTCAACGCCACCTGCCAGACCGAGTAAGCCACTCCTCTTCAAAACGCCGCAGGCAGTCTGCGCTAACGAACGCCGCACGCCCCGCGGACACTGCGAGAATAGGCACATGACAGCCATCATCCTCGTCTGGGACCCCGACGAATGGAACGATTGGACCTACCCGGCAGTCGTGGAGGAGGTCGCCGAAACCGGCCGGTTCCTGGCCACTTGGGAGGCCGGCGGCTCGGACGCGGGCTCCTCCGGGGCCGGCAGCGAGGCGGACAGTTCTGCGGCGGGCGATTCGGAGGCAGGCGATTTGGGGGCAGGCGATTCGGGGCCGGGCAGCCCCACCGTCGCCGCCTCCTCCGGAGCGGAGGCATGGCTGGTGATCCAGGGCCGCTACGGCAGCGGCCTGATCGGCCACGGCGTCATTGTCTCGGAAGCACCGGCACCCCGCCTTTCCACACCTGACACCGGCACCGGTACAGGCACCGGCACCGCCGCGGCGGCCCGCTCACCCCTCTACGTGCGCGTGGCCTTTGACGCCCTCCTGCCCGCCGGGGATCAAATCCCGCCCGGCGTCCTCAAAGAGACTGTGCCCGGCATCGACTGGGACGCGCTGCACGGCTCCGCACTCGCCGTCGACCCGTCCGAGGAGGCTCTGCTCCGCGGACTCTGGAGCGAGTTTGGCCCGCAGCCGCCCGCTGACCCCACGCAGCCAGTGCCCGGCACCTTCCCGCCGGCAGCGGTCAGCCGAGTCGAGGTGAACCGGTATGAACACAGTCCGGACGCGCGGCGGGCATGCATCGCCCATCACGGGACCAGCTGCGCCGTGTGCGGGTACTCCTTTGAAATCGCGTTCGGGGAGATCGGCAAGGACTTCATGCCGGTCCACCACCTGGTCCCGGTGTCGCAACTGGGCAGCACCTATGAACTGGATCCCGTCACGGATCTGGTGCCGCTGTGCGCCAACTGCCATGCGATGGCGCACCTCGGCGTGACCACACCGCGCACGGTCGCGGAGCTGCGTCGGGCCACGGCCGACGCCGGATACCTGACCGGGCATGTGCTGACCCCGGGCGAGCTCCAGGCCCAGCGGGACGCCCGGCGGATCCTGGAACAGAAGTAGACCAGAGCAGAAGTAGAGCAGCACAGAAGTAGGACGGCACAGCAGAAGGGCTGCCCAGGAACAGAAGCAATGCGGTACAGCGGTAGGGCAACAGAAGAAACGCGTCACAGCGGTAGAGCAACACAGCTGGAGCACGGCTTAGCCGTAACGCAGCCCCGCAGTAACAGAGGCTTTCGGCACCCGCGGGACGCCGGTCTCGCCGAATTGCTGGACTTCCCGGCTCGCAGCACCACAGACTGTGTACAACAGCTGGCCGGGCGGAGCGACGATTCCTGCCACCAGGCCGGCTTGGGACTACCAGCAGCATCGTTTGGGGCTTTGCTTAATACCTTTTCCACTGCCGTGAAGGGACCTGGTTATGCCGGACTTGTCAGTTTTCTACCCGCTCATTTCGGTCATTGTCGGGGCGGTCGTCGTCATCGGCGTTATTTGGGTGGCAACAAAACTGATGTGGAAGGTGGCCGAACCCAACGAGGCCCTCATCATCTCCGGGCTGACCCGCGGCACGCTGGACACCCGGGAGGGCATGGACTTCAAGATCGTCACGGGCAAGGGAGCCCTGGTGCTGCCCGGTCTCCAGACCGTCCGGGCGCTGTCCCTGACGCTGAACGAAACCGAACTCAAGGTCTCCTGCGTGACGTCCCAGGGCATTCAGGTGATCGTCGACGGTGTGGTCATCTATAAGATCGGAGATGCCCCGCCGTTCATTGCCAACGCCGCGCGGCGCTTCCTGGGCCAGCAGCCCAAGATGCAAAGCCAGGTCTACAACGTCTTCGAAGGCCACCTCCGTTCGATCATCGGCAGCATGACGGTGGAGGAAATCATCCGCGAGCGGGACAAGCTGGCCTCGCAGGTCCGCAGCGCCAGTGGCGTCGAAATGGAGAAGCTGGGGCTGGTGGTCGATTCACTGCAGATCAAGGACCTCCAGGACCCCACGGGCTACATCCAGAACATCGCCAAGCCCCACATCGCCCAGGTCAAGATGGAGGCCCGCGTCGCGGAGGCCACCCGGAACCGGGAGGCGGCGGAAAAGGAAGCGGAGGCCGAGGCCCTGATCGCCGACGCCCGGAGCGTGTCAGCGATCCGGCAGTCGGTGGCGCAGGCTAATGCCGAGCGCGCAAGGGCGAACGCTGCCCAGTCCGGCCCGCTGGCCGACGCGACGGCGCGGCAGCAGGTGGTGGTCCAGGAAACCGAAGTGGCCAAGCTTGAGGCCGACCGGGAGGAACAGAAGCTCCAGACCACCGTCCGTAAGCCCGCCGATGCGAGGGCCTATGCCAAGCGCACCGATGCCGAGGGCCAGAAATCAGCGGACATCAGCGCCGCCGAGGCGCTGGCCCGGCGCACGGAGCTCGAGGCCCAGGCCAATGCAAGGCGCACCGAACTCCAGGCCCAGGCGAACGCGACGGCGGCAGCGGCAGCAGCGGGGGCCACGAAGGTCACCGGCGAGGCCGAGGCTGCCGCCACGAAGGCGCGCGGTGACGCCGCGGCTTCTGCCATCAAGGCGAAGGCGCTGGCCGAGGCGGAGGGCATCAAGGCACGCGCCGAAGCACTCGGAACCAACCAGGACGCCGTCATCTCGCAGCAGCTGGCCGAGAACATGCCGGCCATCGTCGCGGCGGCAGCAGAGCCGTTTGGGCATGTCGGCCAGATGACCGTCCTCAACGGCGGCGACGGGGTCAACCGGATGATCGGCGGCATTTTGGCACAGGTGGGCGACTACCTCCCGGCGCTCTCCAATTCGCTCAAGAACGGCAGGGAGGCCGCCAAACGGGATGGAAAGGCACCGGGGGCGTAGGGCTGTCATGCGTGTCCAAGCGCGGGGATTCTGATGCACAGGGATGTTGATCGAAGCCTGACCGGCAAGATTGGCCGCGTCACCGGACGGATCGGTCCGGGCACTATCGGCGAGGTCATGCTGCCCGTCCGCGGGGGAACCAGCGCGTTCCATGCGCACCCCTTCGACAAGACCAGCGTCTTCGCCGTGGGCGAGCAGGTCCTGGTCATCTATTTCGAACCGCCCCAAACCGTGTTTGTGGACGAGCTTCCCGACGTACTCAAGGGAGATTGACCCCCTCTGGACGGTATGGCGGCGCCGGGCGTATTCTGAATTACCGTCGCCTCTGGAGGTAGCAACAGATGGAAGGCAATATGCGCGTGCTTGGCGGCCTGATGAGGAGGTTACCAGTGGTTTCCTTCATCGGGTCCCTTGGCCCGGTCGGCAATTGGCCCGACCCGATATAGCCCGTCCTTTCGTCATGCCGTCCGGCGCCGCCTCTCGTTGAGGTGAGCGGTGGACGCATGGTGCGCTTTTCAACGCGCCCGCCTCCCGCCGTCGTCAACGCGCCCGCCTCCCGCCGTCGTCACCGCGCCCGGCTCCCGCCGTCGTCACCGCGCCCGCTTGACCGCGCCCGCCTGTTAACCCACTTTTCCCCCGCCGGCCACCCCACCTCCCCCGCGCCGCAAGCCTCCGCCCCCACCGTGGAGGGGTGAGGATCGCAATCGTCGCCGAATCATTCCTGCCGCTCATGAACGGGGTCACCCACTCCATCCTGCGCGTGCTGGAGCATCTTCAGGAGCGCGGGGACGAGGTGCTGGTGATCGCCCCGTCCACCCAGGACGCCGTCCCGGACCAGGTCTATGGCGCCTACGTCCACCGGCTGCCCTCGGTTCCGCTGGCCGGCTATGCGAACGTGCGGGTGGCGATGGGCGGTGTGTATCGGGTCAAGCGAATCCTTGCCGACTACGCGCCCGACGTCGTTCACCTCGCGTCCCCGTTCGTGCTCGGCTGGCGGGCAGCGCAGGCGGCACACCAGCTCGGAATCCCCACGGTCGCGATCTACCAGACCGAGGTCCCAGGCTACGCGGGGCGCTACGGCGTTCCCTTCCTGGAGAACTGGGCCTGGACCCGCGTGGACCAGATCCACCTGCTGGCCTCCCGCACCCTGGCCCCTTCCACTTTCGCGTTCAACCAGCTCCGCGGCCGCGGCATTCCGCGCGTGGACATGTGGCGGCGCGGCGTGGACACGCAGCGGTTCAACCCTTCAAAGCGCGACGCCGGCTGGCGGGCATCCGTGGCCCCCGGCGGGGAGCGGCTCATCGGCTACGTGGGCCGGCTGGCGGCAGAGAAGCAGGTGGAGGATCTGGCCGTGCTGGCCGATGTTCCCGGGACTCGGCTGGTGATCGTCGGCGACGGGCCGCAGCGGGCCGCCCTGGAAGCTGCCCTCCCGCGGGCGGTCTTCGCCGGGTTCCTCGGCGGCGACGACCTCGCCCGGGCCGTGGCGTCCTTCGATCTCTTCGTGCACCCCGGCGAGTTCGAGACCTTTTGCCAGACCATCCAGGAGGCCATGGCATCCGGCGTGCCGGTGGTGGCCACGGGCCGTGGCGGGCCGTTGGACCTCGTGGAGAATTCGCGGACCGGCTGGCTGTACGAGCCCGGCGACCTTGCCGCGCTCCGCGCCCGGGTGATGGACCTGATGGGCGACGACGCCAAGCGCCGCGCGTTCGCCGCGGCCGCGCACGCCTCGGTCCAAAAAAGGACGTGGTCCGCCCTCGGGGCCGAACTCGTTGGCCACTACAAGGCCGTGATCAGTGAGCCCTCGGTAGGCCGTTCTCCTCTAGTTGCGCCACCCCAAGCTTTCTCCAAGGCCGTGTAGGCACCATTTGGCCCTATCGCGAGCTCAAAGCGGAGGCCCGACCATGGATTCATGCTCACCCTTGATTTCCCACCCGGTCCTGAGCCGCCGCCAGTTCGGACTAATCCTGGGAGGCGGCGCCTTCCTGTTGGTAGCGGGCGGCACGTACGGCGCCGTCTCCCGAAGCGGTCCACGGTCTGCAACGCAACTGAACACCGCCTTTGGCCTCGTGTCGGTGACCAGGGCCGGCCGCCTGGCCCGGCTGAACGCCCAGGGCCTCCAGACGCTACGGTCAATTGAAAGCGCAGCCGCCCTGTTCGCCGATCCCGGAGCCATGGCCGTCGGCGCAAACAGGGCCGTCACGGGCAGTTTCCAGCGGGCCGCGAGCCCCACGAACCTCCCCGCAACTTCCCACGACCACGGCGAGGACCACAGCGGCGAACCACCGGTGGATCCCAACTGGCCCCAGCCGGTAAACCTGACCTGGGGGGACGTCATCGTCGTCGAGGTTGAACTCCGCAACTCCACTCAGGAACCCGTGCTCTTCAGCCCCGGGCAACTGCGCCTCAGGCTGCTCCCCTCCGGAACCACAGTCACTCCCCAGGACTTCGACCGCGGCCTCGGCTCGGTCCAACCGGGGGCCGCAGAGCATTTCTGGATCAGCTATTTGGCGCCCCATGACGCCCCCACGGTGGACCTGGAGTATTCGGAACCGGAACACGACGGCACGGCCACCCTCCCCCTTCCGCCTCTGACTGTTAGCCAGGTGAGGTCATGAGCCCGCTCGACATCCACATCAATGATGGATTCCTACCCATGGTGGACGGATCCCGCGTCTACCACCGGGGATTCGGTGACCGGCGGACGCTGGTGAACGATCCGAAACCCAGCCTGACGGTAAGCCCGAGGGTGTTCCTGCGCAACGGTTCGATAGTGGCGAGCCGCACCTACCCCCTGAAGGCCGCCACTCCCCCACTCGGACGCCCGACACCTGCCGCCAAGGACC
>JBKPJW010000666.1:0-2997 GCA_046730875.1 Actinomycetota bacterium
GCTTTACCATCTGTATCGCCTTGCTCCTCGTACTGTCGAGTCCGCCGGTGGGGCGGACTCTGCTGATGATTTCATCCTAGGCGCCTCCCTCATTTGGAAGCGACACAATGTAACAACTATTCGGAATCAACTTTTGTTCCCGGCAACTTTACGCCGAGTAGCCTTCGGAAGATAGGGCTTCCAGCAGGCGCTCCAGCGCCGCCCCGCATGCGAGTGCGCGGATCTCGGCGCGGCTCCCTTCGAAGGAATACGGGTACGACGTCGACCCCTCCGCGGTGGCAATGCCGACAAAGACCGTCCCCACCGCTTTGCCGTCGTGCGGTTCAGGCCCGGCGACGCCGGTGGTGGAGACGCCAATATCGGCCCTGCAGACGCGGCGCGCGCCGTCGGCCATGGCAGCAGCGACCCGTCCGTCCACTGACCCGACGGCGTGGAGCAGCTCGCCGGGGACGCCCAGGACGTCGGCCTTGACAGTGTTGGAGTAGGACACCACGCCGCCCTGCAGCATTCCGGAGGCGCCGGGCGTGTCGGCCAGCACGGCGGCGACCATCCCGGCGGTCAGGGATTCCGCCGTGGCGGCCGTCATGCCGCGGCCGATAGCGCCGGTGACGGCCTGCTCGGCCAGCCGGTGCAGGTTGGGGTGCAGGGTGGGGTGCAGGTTGGGCTCCGAATGGTTCATGGCTTGTTCTCCCTTACCCGCTCTTTCTCTGCCCTGATGCCGGAAGCCCGGAGCTTGAGGGCTTCAATGACGTATTCGCCGCCGGTCCACAGGGTGATGGCCAGCGCAGCCATCATCACGATGAACGCCACCACGCCCAGCCAGGGGGCAATGGATGCCAGCGGAACGATATAGAGGAAGATGGCCACCGTCTGCACAACGGTCTTGAGCTTGCCGCCGCGTGAAGCCGGGATGACGCCGTAGCGGATGACGAAGAACCGCAGCGCGGTGATGCCCCACTCCCGGACCAGGATCAGGATGGTGACCCACCACGGCAGTTCCTGCAGCAGCGAGAGCATGACCAGCGCGGATCCGATCAGGAGCTTGTCCGCGATGGGGTCCGCAATCTTGCCGAAGTCGGTGACGAGTCCGCGGGACCGGGCGATGTCGCCGTCGAGTTTGTCCGTGTAGATGGCCACAGCGAAAACGAACGCGGCGGCCCAGCGCCAGATGCCGTTCTGGGCCTGCAGTCCGGGAGCGTCGAGGATGAGGAACCAGACGAAGAACGGCACCAGCACTATCCGCAGCATCGTCAGGATATTCGGCAGGTTCCAGATCCGCGAGGACCCGGTGTTGACTTCGGCGCTATTCACATTCCTAGGCTACCCGTCTTCGCACGCTACCGTCCGGTGAGCGACCAGGCGTCCTCTGAGCCGTCCTCGTCATCGGAGCTGCTGTCGGCGCCGTCGTTGTAGTCGATCGCCTGTGTGCGGCTGTTCAGGTCGGCTGCCACAAGGTCCTCCGCGTAACCGCCCTGCGCGATGTTGGCGTTGGCGTTATCGCTCAGGGCCGCCGTCTGGGAATCTGCGGCGGCGGGTGCCTCGAGCCCCTTCATCGCGGCCAGCACGGAGGCAAGGTCATCCGGCTTGACCAGCACGTCGCGGGCCTTGGACCCCTCGGAGGGGCCCACCACTCCCCGGGACTCGAGCAGGTCCATGAGTCGGCCGGCCTTCGCGAAGCCGACCCGGAGCTTGCGCTGGAGCATCGACGTGGAGCCGAACTGTGTGGTGACCACCAGCTCCGTCGCCTGGAGCAGGACCTCGAGGTCGTCCCCGATGTCGTCGTCGATCTGTTTCTTCTGCGCCTCGGGGGCGACGTCGTCGCGGTAGACGGCCTTGAGCTGGCCCTTGACGTGTTCGACCACCTTGTGGATCTCGGATTCGGTGACCCAGGCGCCCTGCACACGCATCGCCTTGGACGCGCCCATCGGCAGGAACAGGGCATCGCCCTGGCCGATGAGTTTTTCGGCGCCCGGCTGGTCCAGGACCACCCGGGAGTCCGTGACGGAGGAGGTGGCGAAGGCCATGCGGGAGGGCACGTTGGCCTTGATCAGGCCAGTCACGACGTCGACCGACGGGCGCTGGGTAGCGAGGACCAGGTGGATGCCGGCCGCACGGGCCAGCTGGGTGATGCGGACAATTGAGTCTTCGACGTCGCGCGGGGCCACCATCATGAGGTCGGCGAGTTCGTCCACGATCACCAGCAGGTACGGGTAGGGCTTGATGACCCGCTTGGAGTCGACCGGCGGGTGGACCTTGCCGGCCCGGACGGCCTTGTTGAAATCGTCGATGTGCTTGAAGCCGTAGTTAGCGAGGTCGTCGTAGCGGGCGTCCATTTCCCGGACCACCCATTGCAGGGCCTCCGCGGCCTTCTTGGGGTTGGTGATGATCGGCGTGATCAGGTGCGGCACGCCCTCATAGGCGGTGAGTTCCACGCGCTTGGGGTCCACCATGACCATGCGGACCTCATCCGGGGTGGCCCGCATCAGGATCGAGGTGATCATCGAGTTCACGAACGAGGACTTGCCGGCACCGGTGGCGCCGGCTACGAGCAAGTGCGGCATCTTGGCGAGGTTGGCCACGACGTAGCCGCCCTCGACGTCCTTGCCGACGCCCATGACCATGGGGTGGTCGGTGCGGCGGGCGTTCTGGCTGCGGAGCACATCGCCCAGGGACACGGTCTCGCGGTCCGTGTTGGGGATTTCGATGCCGATGGCGGACTTGCCCGGGATGGGGCTCAGGATGCGCACATCCGAACTGGCAACGGCGTAGGAGATGTTCTTGGACAGGGCGGTGACGCGTTCCACCTTGGTGCCCGGGGACAGTTCGATTTCGTAGCGGGTCACGGTGGGTCCGCGGCTGAAGCCGGTGACCTGGGCCTCCACGTTGAACTGGTTGAGCGTCTCGGTGAGCGAGGCGACAATCGCGTCGTTGGCCTCGGTGCGTTCCTTGGGGATGGAACCGGGTGTCAGCACGTCCGACGCCGGCAGGGTGTAGGTG
>JBKPJW010000667.1:0-7558 GCA_046730875.1 Actinomycetota bacterium
GGCCTGATCGGCCCGGCGGCGGGTCCGGATTTAGAATCCGGGCCCGCCGCTGGTAGCCTTGTACCGAAACCTTGGCGAGGGAGAGCGCCGGTAAACCTTGTGCATAGATCGTATGCACGGTATGCCGGACTGCTGGTCTCCGTTATCGACTGGGTCTGAATCTCCTTCTGAAGCTCAGCTGCACGGCAGCCGGCGTTGAAGGTCGCAAACAGACCTCCGCCCTTGCTGAACACCGTTTAGACCCACAGCTTGAATACCCACGAGGAGACATCCATGTCTGAGCAGAAGCTCGCCGCAGAAGTCCGCACCGAATTCGGCAAGGGCTTTGCCCGCCGCGCCCGCATGGCCAACCTGATCCCGGCCGTCATCTACGGCCACGGCGCCGAGCCGATCCACATCACCCTGCCGGCGAAGGCCACCACCTTGGCCGTCCGCAAGGCCAACGCCCTGCTGACCCTGGACATCAATGGCGAGCAGCACCTGGCCCTCGTCAAGGACATCCAGCGCAACCCGATCAAGCAGATCATCGAGCACCTCGACCTGCTGACCGTCCGCACGGGCGAAAAGGTCACCGTTGACGTCCCCGTCCACCTGAACGGCGAACTGGCTCCGGGCAACGTGTACAACCAGGAAATGACCACCGTGTCCCTCGAGGCCGAGGCAACCCACCTGCCGACCGCCATCGAGGTCAGCATCGAGGGCCGCACCGCCGGCGAGCACATCCACGCTTCCGACCTGGTCCTGCCGAAGGGTTCGGTCCTGCTGGCCGACGCCGAGGCTCTCGTGGTTCACATCTCCGAGGCCACCGAGGTCTCCGAGGAAGAGGCTTCGGCCGAAACCACCGAAGGTTCCTCGGTCGCCGCCGAGTAATTCCGGCGAACTTGCCGGCGGCCGGGTCCCTCAGGGGCCCGGCCGCCGTCGTCTCCGCCGCCGCTCGTCTCCGCCGCCGCTCGTCTCGCACCGCCGCTCGTCTCCGCCGCCGCTCGTCTCGCACCGCCGCGGTGCGAGGGTTGGAGGCGGATCCGCCCCCGCACGTGTTGTCCCGCCCGCGTCCCATCTGCCGCGTCCCACCGAAGGACTGATCCATGACCGACACCTGGCTTATCGTAGGCCTTGGCAACCCCGGCTCCGAGTACAGCCATAACCGGCACAACGTCGGCCAGATGGTGCTGGACGAGCTCGCCTCACGCGTCGGCGGCGGCTTCAAGTCGCACAAATCGCGTGCCCAGGTCCTCGAAGGGCGCCTCGGCATCGGCGGGCCCCGGATGGTATTGGCCAAGCCGCTGTCCTACATGAACGTCTCCGGCGGCCCGGTCTCGGCCCTGGCACAGTTCTACGGCATCGACCCGGACCACGTTGTGGCCGTCCATGACGAGATCGACATCCCCTTCGACACCGTCCGGCTCAAGATCGGCGGCGGCGAGGGCGGCCACAACGGCTTGCGGGACATCTCCAAGGCCCTGGCCACCAAGGACTACCTGCGCGTACGCGTGGGCGTCGGTCGGCCGCCCGGCCGGATGGACACGGCTGACTTCGTCCTGCGCGATTTTTCCGGCCCGGAGAAGAAGGAACTGCCCTTCCTGATCGATGCAGCGGCCGACGCCGTCGAAGTCCTGGTCAGGGACGGCCTGGCCGCCGCCCAGCAAAAATTCCACCCGGCCAAGGCCCCGTAACCCGGCCAGACCGGCCGCACTTCAGGGCCAAACCGGCTCCACTGCTGGGTCCGGGCGTTCCGGATGTGTCCGCATGACGGGTTTGCTTTCCAAGCTTTCGGCATTCCAGCTATGATCTGTCTACTCTCATGTCGGGGGATAGGGATACGCTACTTCTAAGTGGACAGCCGGGGGCTGCTGCCTACAAAGCAGTACGAAGGAAACTACATGTCGAGGGATTCGCTGGGCTGGGGGAATGTTTCCACTACATTGGCACCCGCCGCAGAAGAGCATGCGACCGGTCCGGTCGCGAGGCACGGGTGGTCCGGTTTGGCGCGGACTGCCGATGCCGAGCGCGTGCGCACGGAACTGCTGGCGCAGGACCGGATGGGCGTTGTCATCACCGGTGACCGCGGTGTGGGCAAGACCCTGGTGGGCAGGACTGCGCTGGCGGGGTTCGGACCTGAGGTTTACACCATTCAGCTCCGGAGCACAGGTCCGGGGGCGGCAACACCCTACGGTTGCCTGGCCTTCACCCTTGCGCGGCTCCCGCAGAGCTCCCTCGGCTCGCCGACCGCCATTCTCCATGGTATTACCTCGCTGATTCGCGACGACGCTGCCGGCCGCCAGTGCGTCATCCTGCTCGACAACGCCGGGGCCCTCGACGAGCTCAGCACCGGGGTGCTGCTAAACCTGCTGCAGACGCGGACCGCCCGGCTGATCGCCACGGCCCAGCGCACCACAGACCTTCCGCCCGACTTCTACTGGCTCATCACCGCGGGCCAGCTCGCCGAAGTCCGGTTGGCCAACCTGACTGAGATTGAAACACTCGAGGTCCTGCAATCCGCCCTCGGCCATCGGGTCTCCACTGCCCTGGCAAACCAGCTGCACCAGCTGGTCGGCGGCAGCCCCACCCTGCTGCAGGCCGTCGTCTCCGAACAGATCGAACGCGGGAACCTTGTCCTGTCCGGATCGGTGTGGACCCTGGTCGATGAAGTCGTGCTGGACGGCCGGACGGCGCTGGAAGATATTGTCCGGGCCAGGTACGCCAGGGAATCACCGGAGGCGCGGGAAGTCATCGACGTCCTCTCCTGCGCCCGGACGCTGCCCCTGTCACGGCTTGCCAGGATGTACAGCCCCGGTGTTATCGCGGACATGGAGGAGGCCGGCCAGATCGTCGTCGACCGCGCGGACCGGCACCTCGTCACGCTGGGCGACCGCTACCTCGGCGACATCGTCCGCAACTGGCTAAGCGTCGAGCGCAGGCTGGAGCTGCGCGACAAGGTCCCCGGGCACCAGGAACATGAGCTGGACGAACTGACCGTTGAGGACCTGCTCGCCTACGCGGCGTGGACCCATGACTGCAACGCCCAGCTCGCACCTGCCCACGCCGTTGCGGCCGCCAGCGCCGCCGTGAAGCTCTTTGACCCGAAGTTTGCGCTCAAATGTGCCGGCAGCCTGTCTCCGTCGGACACGGAGTGGGTCGAGGGTCAGCTCCAGAAATCCGCCGCCTACCTCCAGCTTGGCCTGCCGCTGCAGGCCATGGCCGCGCTGGACGACGTCTCCGAGCAGCAGATCAATGACCTCGCGGCTGAGAACTTTGCCGAATTCATCGCGGCGAAGGCTGACTGCATGGCCTGGCTCGATGACCGCTCCGGCAAGGTCCCCGAGCTCATCCGGCAGGCCAGGGTCCGGCTCCAGGACTTGAGCCTCGACGAGCCCTCCCAGTCCCCGGAAGAACTGTCCCGGGCCGCGCTCTGCCTTGACCTCTGCGAGTTCAACTACCTCTCCTTCATCGGGGATTTCGAGCCCATGATGGCCCGGCTCACCGCCGCGGCAACCACCGACATCCCGGGCGCCGATCCCGTGCACCGGCTCCGGTCCGCCATCATCCTGATGGAGGCCTTGTGCATGACGGGCCAGGAACTTGAGGCCCGCAAACTCATGCGGGAACTGGGCGGACAGCTCGGCGAGTGGTCCAACGTGCCGCGTATCCGCGAAAACTTCGCCTGGCGCTCCTTCAACGTGCTGCTCCTTTCCGGCCTATGGCGCCAGGCCATCGACATGCTCAAGGACGCGAGCGGCCGGGCAGGGCACGGGCTGCATTCCGGCAGCGCCGCAACCGACCTCGCCGTCGGGCTCGCCTACGTCTATGCCGGCCGCGGCTACATGGCCCTGGACCCGTTGCTTGCCGCGATCGCCCAGCTTGAGGTCCGGGCGAGCCTGCAGTCCCTGCGCCAGGCCTACGCCGCCACCGCGTTTGCCTACGCACAGACCGGCAATTCGGTCCAGGCCACGATGTACCTGGACCGGGCCCGCTCGGCTGACGGCCCGGCCCGCTTCACCGTCGGCACTTCGACGCAGTTCTGCATGGACATGGCCTCGCGGTGGCTCGGTGACCCCGAGGCCAAGGACCGGCTGATACGGTCCGCGGAGGAACACTTCCGCAAGGGTCGCCACACCCTCGCCGGCATCTGCATGTTCGGGGCCACCGTCAACGGAACCGTCAAGGAATTCCTGTTCATGGAGGAAATAGCCGGGCTGCGGCAGGGCCCGCTTGCCGAAATGTCGCGCACAGTCGCGGTCGGCAGCCGGAAGAAGGATGCCGCGATCATGCTCGAAGCCGCCGAGCAAGCCGCGAGCATGGAGCTGGACGCCGTCCAGGCCCGCTGCGCGGCGCTCGCATTCGACTTCGCCAAGGGCGCCGGACTGACAGCCGCCGCCAACGCCGCGTACACCATGCTCGAGAGCCTCTCGGAGTCGGTTCCGGCGCTGCCCATCATGCCCCGGAACAAGGGCCCGCTGCTCACGGAAAGGGAGCGGCAAATCGCTACCCTTGCCGGGAACGGGGTCTCCAACAAGGACATCGCCCTGGAAGTGGGCATTTCCGTCAGAACAGTGGAGGGCCACCTGTACCAGGTGTTTACCAAGCTCGGCGTTTCTTCGCGAAGTGATCTGCTTGGACTCATCTAGGGGGGCGGGGGCAGACCCTGGCAGGAAGGCGACCCGCGCCTTAACGGGGAGGTCAGATGATTTGATATCGGCAGTCGGTGCCCTTCAGGGCGGCAGCCACGTGGCCGTCTTCGTTCTCGGCGACAGCGGGATGGGTAAATCCAGGCTCATCGATGCCATTGTGGCGGAGCTGGGCCCGGAAGTGACACCGGTGCCGATTCACGGCAGCGCGTCCCTGGCCAAGGTGCCGTACGGTGTCCTCGGGCCCTTCATCGTTGGACTGCCGGTCCAGGAAGCAACCTCCCAGCTGGCCGTGCTGAGGACCCTGTGGGCGCACCTGGAAGAGCAGAAGCGCGCTACGCAGAAGCCCCTGCTGCTCATCGTCGATGACGCCCACGACCTCGACGAGGCGACTGCCGGAATCCTGGCCGAGCTGGCAGCGGCCGGCTGGGCGAAACTGCTCGTGGGCGCGGCCGCCCGGCCCGGGCTGCCGGAGCCGCTCCTGCAGCTGTGGTTTGAAGGCATCGCCGAACGGCACGACCTACGCCCGCTGACGCTTGCCCAGACCACGGAGATGCTGGAGGGCGAGCTCGGCTCCCAGGTGCTGCCGAACGTCGCCGAGATCCTCTGGGAGGCCTCCGGCGGCAACCCGATGCTCCTCAACGGGCTCCTCGACGACGCCAGGAACGACGGCACGCTGCTCCGGCGCAACGGTGTCTGGCTGTTCACCCGGCAATTGAACAGCCACGGCGACCGGTTGACCGATGTCGTGCGCCGTCAACTGCTGATGCGCTCGCCGGAAGAACGACAGGCCCTGAACCTGGTGGCGCTGGCCGAACCCGTCGCCAGGGGACTGATCGAGTCCGTGGCCGGCGAGGACGCCGTCGGGTCGCTGATCGACAGCGAACTGATCCGGGTGACGGACCCTGCAACGGGAGAGCTGCGGCTGTGGCACACCGTGTATGGCGACACCCTGCGGAACCTGATCTCGCCGGCGAGGAGCCTCCAGCTGCGGCAGAGCCTGCTGCGCCAGATGGACAGCGAACCGACGTCGGCCGAAGGACTGCTGCGCCATGTCAGCTGGTCGATTGAATGCGGTGCGGAGGTCGAGGACCGGCAGTTGCTGAGGGCGGCCGTCCTGGCCAGCCGGCTTTACGAGGACGAGCTGGCCCGCAAGGCTGCCGGGCTCGTCAAGGATCCGGAACTGCAGATGGCCGCCCGTGCCGTGATAGCCAGGACCCGCTACAACGCCTCCGACTACCTGGCCGCGCGGGACATTCTCGACGCCGATTTCGGCCGGGGCGAGAGCCTCCTCGGCCTGCTGGCCGGATCGCTCCTGTGGGCCGCGGCGATGTCCGCGCTGGGCGTCTCCCCGGAAGACATCATGACACGGGCGCAGGAGCTGCAACGCGCAGGTGAACGCCTGGCCGAGGCCCGGCCGCAGGAGGCCGAAGCCATTCTCGCTGCCGTAACAGAGCGCCTTCACACCATGGAAGCCATGGTTCTGGCACTGGCAGGTGAGTACTCGGCGGCCCCGGCCGCCGCGCCGGCCGGCAACCGGCCGGAGTCGAACAAGCTCGCACTGGCCTTCCGGCTCTGTCTCGACGCGGAACGGCTCCTGGCCGGCGGCAAGGGACTGAGTGCCCTTGCCCTGATGTCCCAGGCCATCGAGGCCGTGGGAGCCGATCACGACGAGCTTTACTTCCTTACCGACTTCCTGGTGGTCCGTTCCGCCGCCGCCGCCATCCACTCCGGGGACTGGCAAGCCGCGGAAACCCTCCTGACAGGCTTTGTTGCCGGGTCCGGGCCCAGCCTCATTTCCTTCGGCGGGGGAGTCCACGCGGCCCACGGCATCATCCTGATGTACCAGGGCAAGGCTGCCCAGGCGTTGAACACCCTGAGCGCGGCGCTCGAAGCGCTGCGGCTGACCGACCCCCAGCAGCTCTTCGCCCTGACCGCGGCCATGGCCTTCGCCGCGGCCGCCGAAGTCGGTGCCCAAACGAAGGCGGAGCTCTTCCTCACCGACTTCGAGAACGCACCGGCGGCCCTGCCCAAGTCCATGCGCTCGCTCGCTGAGATGGCCGTGGTCTATGGAAAAGCGCGGCTGGGGAACTATCCCGGCGCCATCGCGGAACTGAAGCGGCTCGGACGCCCGGACCCGAACGTGGACACCGCCGGCCTCGAACTCGACGCGCTGGCATTTTGCCTGGCCCTGGGCGACACGGACTCGGCGCCGAGGCTGCTGGAACTCCGTGACGGGCTCGAGGGTCCCAGGCCTGCCGCGATCTGCGCCTACGCCGCGGCCATCAGCACGGACAACGCCGCGGACCACCTTGAGGCCGCAAAAACCTGCGAAGCTGCAGAACTGTGGACCTTTGCGGCGCTTGCCTATGACGCGGCGGCGCACGCCTACCGGGCCGCGGGTGACACCCTGAGGGAGCGGATGGCAAACTCCCAGCGGAAGCGGTGCCTGGACCGGGCCGACGACCTCCCGGGAGAAGACGCGTCCAAGAGCGACGATTCGCTGGGCATACTGACGCGCCGCGAACGGGACATTGTTGCGCTTGCTGTGCGCGGCCTCACTGATCGGCAAATCGCTGCGGAACTCCAGGTGTCCGTGCGCACGGTTGAAGGCCACCTCTACCGCAGTTACGCCAAGCTCAACGTCAAGGGCCGTGAACAGCTTCCCGGTCTTGGCGGGCACTAGCGGCGAACCACTTCTTATCCCGGATCCAGGGACGTGCCGGGCGGCAAGCAAGCCTGCGGATTCTGATTTTCCGCCACCCGGACACTACGTTCGGGTGCCACGTGACGACGAAATTGCGACTACTTGGTTTGGACCCCGCAGCGCTCGGGTCGAACTGAGTACAGCTACGTAGAGCCGGCCGAATACTCGCTAGGTAATCGAGTACTACTTACGCATACCTAAAAAATGCGTAGTCCCTACCGTGGAT
>JBKPJW010000668.1:0-3303 GCA_046730875.1 Actinomycetota bacterium
GTAATCAACTTCTGGGCGCTGTTCATCTTCATGCTGCTGCAGCCGGTCTACGGCATTATCTCCGACAAGGTGGGCCGCAAGCCGCTGCTGCTGTGGTTCGGCATCACCGGCGTCCTCTTCACATGGCCGCTGCTCTCCACGCTTGCCGGAACCAAAGATCCGTTCACCGCGTTCCTGCTCATGATGGGCGGTCTGCTGATCGTCGGCGGTTACACCTCGATCAATGCCCTGGTGAAGGCCGAGCTGTTCCCGGCGTCCATCCGCGCCCTGGGTGTGGGACTGGGCTATGCCATTGCCAACTCCCTCTTCGGCGGCACGGTTCCGCTGCTGGGTGCTGCGTTCCAGAAGGCCGAGCGGGTGGACCTGTTCTTCACCTACGTCACCGTGGCCATCGCGATCTCGCTCGTGGTCTACATTTTCGCGCTGAAGAACAAGAAGGCCACCCACCTGGACCAGGAGCAGGGCCATGCCTGGGAGCCCGGAGCCGGACCGGCCCTGCCGGGCGACGGCCGCAGGGACGATGACAAGGACCTCGTCGACGCCTCAGGGCGTTAGGTCCGCTGCCCGCTTCGGCGGAGTGTACGACGGCGGGTCGCCGGCTTACGGACTTCGGTCCGGCAGCGGCGGCCCGCCGTCGTCGTGGGTCCGCCGGTGTGCCGCGCGCGTCCTCCTGCGAACACCCGCCAACGCCTGCGAATTCGCCGGAAGCGTGCCGCGACGTCGTAAACTTTCGGCGACCTCGGGAGCTTCCGGCGAACTCGCGGATTTGAGGACCTCGCCGTGCCCGGCCCACCGGGTGAGAGAATAATAGGCGGTTCCAGCGGCCAGTCCGCCAGGAGCCATCCAGTGCTAATACAGCCGGCGTCCCCCACGGCCTCTCCGGAGGGTCCGGGCGCCAGGCGAACCACTTCGAATGGACCACCATGACTTCCGCCAAGACTTTCCCGGCCGCAGCGCCGCCCAAATTCGCCTCGATCGGCTCCCCGTACTTCGGCATCATGCTTGCCGTCATGGCGGTGGTGCTGATCCTGTCCAACATCGGAGCGTCCAAGGGCGTGGCCGTCGGGCCGATCATCACGGACGGCGGCTTCTTCCTTTTCCCGCTGGCCTACATCCTGGGCGATGTCATCAGCGAGGTGTATGGCTTCAAAGTGGCGCGCAAGGCCATTGTCACCACCTTCGCACTCTCCGTTTTCGCGTCCCTTTGCTACTGGATCATCATCGTCCTTCCCGGATTCGACGATGAGTATGGTGCCTCAAAGCAGGCGGCGCTGGAGGGTGCCCTGGGGCCGGTTCCGCAGATTGTGCTGGCTTCGCTGCTGGCCTTCCTCGCCGGCCAGACCATCAACTCCTGGATCCTTGTGAAGCTGAAGGCGCGTACCGGCGAAAGGTCCCTGTGGGCGCGGATCATGGGCTCCTCGGTGGCCGGAGAGTTCGTGGACACCCTGATTTTCTGCAGCATCGCCGCGTCAGTGATCGGGATTTCCGATGCCGGGATGTTTGTGAATTACGTCCTCGTGGGTTTCCTCTACAAGACGCTCGTGGAGTTCGCCTTTGTGCCCCTGACCTCGCTGGCTATCGGCTGGGTCAAGAAGCGGGAACCGAGCTACGGGGCGTAGGACCCGCAGACCTCCGCCGCCACGTAAATCGCCGCCACCTAAGCCGCCGCCGCCACCCAACTCGCCGGAAACCTGCGGGGTCGCCCACGTTTCCGGCGAAATCGTGGGCTTCCGGCGAACTCGACCCTCACGGGGGCAGGATGCTCACGGGTACGGGCGGCCGGCCAGCGCCCGAAGCAGGCGGTTCTTGAATTCCTGCTCGCGGAAGAGGTCCTTCCACTCAACACGGATGAACCGCCAGCCTTCCTCAACGAGGGCCTTCTCCCGGCGCCGTTCCTCGAACAGCACCTCGGCTGTGGGGCCGTACTCGAAGTACTTGATTTTTCCGTCGAACTCGAGGGCGACCTTCTCCTCCTTCCACGCAAAGTCCAGACGATGGCGCCCGGCTCGGCTGGAGACTTCAAGCTGCGGCTCGGGAGGCCTGATCCGGCACCGCAGGATCAGGTCGCGGGCCAGGGTTTCGCCGGGAGATTCGGACCGCGGATCGGCCGTGGCGAGGACCCTCCGGAATGTCCGGATGCCCCGGCGGCCGTCCAATGAATCCGCCATCTCCTGCAGGGCGTGCAGATCCGCGCCCAGCCGAAGCGCGTGGTCGGTGAGGATCAACGCCGACCTGTAGGGCAGCAGCATGGCGCAGTCGGCCGTGGTGCGCTCCAAGGATGTCGTCCGGAGGCCGTTCACCACGGCGACGTCGTGTTCGGCGAAGGGGCGCGTGTGGCAGCGGACGTCCCTGCCGTGCCGCTCGTTCGAGGGGTGCACCTTCTGGAGGAGATGGATCGCGTCATCCACGTTCCAGAGATAGAGGCGGCGCAGGCGCGCTCCGGACGTGTGGCTGTAGACGAAGGCGCCTGTCGACGTCGTGCGGGTTCCGTGGGCATGCGCGTAAATGAGCTGTCTGCTCCGGACTGCGGGGGACTGGGCCCGCCAGAGGCTGGCGCGGATGTAGCAGCCGTGCCGGAGCCGGACGAGTTTTCCCGAATCCAGGAGCGAGCGGATAGCGCGCGAGCCGTAGCCCAGATCGAGCAGTTGTTCAGTGCGCCAGAGGTTGCCCGATGGCGGCAGGTCCAGCACGGGGTTCTGCGTCATGCCACCAGCTTGAGCTGCCGGGGGAGCAGGCGGCAGGCCGCGCCGTCGCTATGTGGAAAACGCGAGGGCTGCCACCCATCATTGTTGGGGCGGCTTCTCTGGAACAGTGCGCCCAGTTCGCCGGATCACAGCAGGAACGCCGTAAATAGGCGGCGAGTTCGGCAGCTTCCCGCGATTTCGACGGCGGACGGCGGACGGCGGGAGGACGGAGCGGCGGGCGAGCCCGACGGCGGGAGGGTGTTAGCCGGAAACGCGGGCCGTAGTGCCGCGCACAATGAGGGCCGGTTCGATCAGCTTGCGCCGGGGTTCGAGGGCAGGGTCCTGGATCCGTGCCAGCAGGGTGTCTGCGACATCGGACCCGACAATGTCGCTGCGGTTGTCCACGGACGTCATGTCCAGGTACCGCGACTTGGCCAGCAGGGAGTTGTCGTAGCCCATCACGGAGAGGTCGGTTGGGACGGACAGACCGCGGACCTTAGCCGCGGCGAGGGCACCCAGGGCCATGGTGTCGTTGGCCGCGAACAGGGCTGTCGTCTCCGGGTAGCGGTCCAGCAGCCAGCAGGCGCCGGCGTAGCCGTCCTCCTCCGAGGTCCCCTGG
>JBKPJW010000669.1:0-4670 GCA_046730875.1 Actinomycetota bacterium
CAGGCTACCGAGTCTGCTCTCTTTTAGCTGAATTATCAGCCGCACACCAGCCGGATGGGCGAGAATGGGCATATGTCAAACATTTTTGGTGCTCCCAGGGCCGGTGCCCCCGGCTCGGACGAGGCCCGCGCCGTCCCAAGAGGCGACGTCGTCGGTTCGTACAACTCCTACCTGGATGCCCAGAAGGCGGTGGACTATCTGGCGGACCAGCAGTTCCCCGTGCAGATGGTGTCGATCGTGGGCAACGAACTGAAGATGGTGGAGCGGGTGACCGGCAGGCTGACCTATCCGCGGGTCGCCCTGTCAGGGGCCCTAAGCGGCATGTGGTTCGGCCTCTTCGTCGGCGTGATGCTGTCCTTCTTCTCCACGACCCCGGGGTACTTCTCGATTGTGACGTCCGTGCTGATGGGTGCCGCGTTCTTCATGCTGTTTGGCATCGTCACCTACGCCATGCAGCGCGGCAAGCGTGACTTCACCTCAACCAGCCAGGTGGTGGCGACCAACTATGACGTTGTGGTCTCTTTCGAGGCCGCCGGCGAAGCGCGGCGCCTGCTCCATCAGCTGCCCATGACGCCGCATGACGCGTCCGGTGCCGCCGCTGCCGGTTATCCGCAGCACGACTACCGGCAGCAGCAGCCCCACCCGCAGCAGCCCGGGCCGCAGGGCCAGGCGCCCCAGCGCCCCGCGGGCTGGAACGATCCCTACGGCCAGAGGACACCGGAGACCGGTAGCGAGCCGGCCGGACAATATCAGGGCGGACAGCCCCAGCAGGGCGGAGCCGCAGACCACGCCCCGGCCGCACCCGGCACGGCGGAGGAGGCAGCCCGCCCGGCCGGCCGGGTCTCAGGTGTGAGTTATCCGGACCTTCCGGACGGCCGTCCGCAGTACGGTGTCAGGGTCACGGACAGCGACAAGCCAGCGCCTGGCCAGGACGGCCAGCAGCACTGATTCAACGCAGCACTGATTCCAGTAGCGATGATTCAAGCAACAATGATTCAAGCAGCAAAAAGGGAGGGTCCCGGATGTTCAGACATCCGGGACCCTCCCTCGTTCACCTGCGGCGCTTCCTTACAGTTCTAACCTGCGGCGTCTGGAGGTCAACCTCGAGGCCTACGGCTTCTGGCCGTCGACCTCCAGGTAGATGCCCGCCATCCAGGACTCGACGTCTTCCGCCTTGCGCGGCAGCGCGGCGCTGAGGTTGACCGGGCCGCCAGCCGTCATGAGGATGTCGTCCTCGATCCGGATGCCGATGCCGCGGTATTCCTCGGGGATGCCGATGTCCTCTTTCTTGAAGTACAGGCCGGGCTCAATCGTGAACACCATGCCGGGCGTGAGCACGCCGTCGAGGTAGAGATCCCGCTTCGCCTGAGCGCAGTCGTGGACGTCGAGGCCGAGGTGGTGGCTGGTGCCGTGTGGCATCCACCGGCGGTGCTGCTGGCCCTCGGTGCTGATCGCTTCCTCCACGGAGACGGGCAGGAGGCCCCACTCGGCGAGCCGTTCTGCCAGCACTGTGGTGGCTGCGGTGTGGATGTCCCGGAATTTGGTTCCCGGCTGGGCGGCGGCAAAACCGGCGTCGGCGGCGTCCAGCACTGCCTCGTAGATCTTGCGCTGGATGTCGGTGAACTTGCCGTTGGCCGGGAGCGTGCGGGTGACGTCGGCGGTGTACAAGGAGTCGGCCTCGACTCCCGCATCCAGGAGGAGCAGTTCGCCGGCACTGATCTTGCCGGTGTTCCGGGTCCAGTGCAGCACGGTGGCGTTGTTGCCTGAGGCGGCAATGGTGTCGTAGCCGAGCTCGTTGCCTTCCTCGCGGGCCCGGGCGAAGAACGCCCCTTCCACCACGCGCTCGCCGCGCTGGTGCGTCAGCGCCCGCGGGAGTGCCTTAACCACCTCCGTGAAGCCCGCCACGGTGGCATCGACCGCGGTCTTCATCTGTTCGATTTCCCAGGCGTCCTTGAGCAGGCGCAGTTCCGAGAGCGCCTCGGAGAGCTTCTCGTCCAGGGCGTCGAGCACGCTCAGGTCGAGGTTGTCGGGATCCTTGGCCGTGTTGTAGCGGGCGGTGTCCACGAGGGCATCGATGTTTTCGTCAACCTTGCGGACCAGCCGGATGGAGATTCCGCCGATTTCCGGCGCGCCGACGTTCTTGGTGATGGCGAGTTCGAGTTCGGCAATGTCAGCCGTATCCAGTCCGAGCCTGGCCTTGAACTCCGCCAGGGTCGGGCGTGCGCCGATCCAGAACTCCCCGGAGCGGGAGTCGGCGTAGAACTGCTCGGTGTCGCGTCCGGCCAGGGGGCGGAAGTACAGCGTGGCGCGGTGGTTTCCGCCGTCATCGCCCTTGCCCTCGGCCACCGGTTCCAGAATCAGCACAGCGTCGGGCTCGTGGTCCAGGCCGAGGCCGGTGAGGTGCGCGAAGGCGGAGTGGGGCCGGAAGCGGTAGTCGCAGTCGTTCGAGCGGACCTTCAGCGGGCCGGCGGGGATGACCAGGCGTTCACCTTTGAACTGGCCTGAGATGGAGCGGCGACGGGCCGCGGCGTGGCCCGCGACGGCGTCGCGTTCGGGAAGTTGCTGCGTGGCCGGCGCCCAGTTGCTGGCCATGAACGCCTTGAAAGCGTCGGAGCTGGGCCGCTGCGAGCGGTTGTTGACGCGCTCTTCGAGGGGCTGGGAAGCGGAGGCTTGGGGGTTATCTGCATCGTTCACCGTCCCATAGTCTCACCAGCGCCGCGGCTTAGGCCAACGGCACGCTCCCGCCGCAGGGGCCCCGGGCCGCCGGTGACCCGCGGCTTTGGAACCGGCATCTACTAGGCTGGTGAGGTGAGGATTGACCTGCATGCGCACTCGAACGTTTCCGACGGCACCCAGACGCCGGCTGACGTCATTGAGTCCGCCGCAGGCGCGGGGCTCGACGTCGTCGCCCTGACCGATCACGACTCCACTGACGGCTGGGCGGAGGCCGCCGCGGCTGCCCGCAAAACCGGGGTTGCCCTGGTCCCGGGCATGGAGATCTCCTGCCGGACCGCGGAAGGCATCAGCGTCCACCTGCTCAGCTACCTCCACGACCCCGCGCACCCCGGACTGCTGGAGGAAATCACCAAGGCCAAGGATGCCCGGCACACGAGGGCCCAAAAGATGGTCACCCTGCTGGCCGAGGACTACCCGCTGACCTGGGACGACGTGATCCACCACGTTGCTCCCGGTGCCACCCTCGGCCGCCCGCACATCGCTGACGCCCTCGTCGCCGCGGGCGTCGTGGAGGACCGGGCGGAGGCCTTCGGCTCCATCCTCACCTCACGTTCACGGTACTGGGTCCAGCATTACGCGCCGGAGCCGGCGCTCGCCGTCGAACTGGTCCGTGCCGCCGGCGGCGTGCCGGTGTTTGCGCACCCTGTCGCGTCCGCCCGCGGGCGGATCGTGGGGGAGGGGACCTACCTGGAGATGATCGACGCCGGCCTGGCCGGCGTGGAGATCTACCACCGGGACAATCCGGAGGAAGGCCGGATCTTCCTCCGCCGCATCGCCGAACGTTACGGCCTGCTGGTCACGGGCTCCTCCGATTACCACGGCACAGGCAAGCCCAACCTGCTGGGGGAGAACCTGACCTCGCCGGAAGTCTTTGCCAGGATCGAGGAACAGGGCACCGGCTCGTCGGTCGTTCGCTGAGGTACCGGTTCGCTGAGGTGCCTGTGCGCTGACAGGTCCCTCGTTGCGCTATCACTTAAAGTCCCTCAAAGGCCTCTCAGGGCCCGAATAGCCGCACCAAGTGACAGCGCAACGGGCGGGCAGAGAGAGAGGTCAGGCGGACGGGAACGACGTGAACTGCGCTTGCGCTGCCAGGCGTTTGGTCATGACGTCGATCGCGGGCTGGTTCTGGTCCACGCACACGAACTTGCGCTCGAGTTTCGCGGCCACGGCTCCGAGCGTGCCGGAACCGGCGAAGAAGTCCAGGCACCAGTCGCCGGGCCGGCTTGAGGCGGCAACCACGCGACGGATGAGCCCCTCCGGCTTCTGCGTCGGGTAGCCTGTTTTCTCCTTGCCGGTGGGCGAAACGATGGTATGCCACCACACGTCCGTGGGCAGCTTGCCCAGTTCCCGCTTGGCGGGAGTGACGAGTCCGGGCGCCATGTACGGCTCACGGTCCACTTCGACGCTGTCGAAGTGGTACTTCGCCGGGTTCTTGACGTAAACAAGGATGTTGTCGTGCTTGGTGGGCCAACGGTACTTGGCCCGGGCACCGTAGTCGTACGCCCAGATGATCTCGTTCAGGAAGCATTCCCGGCCGAAGATCGCGTCCAGCATGACCTTCGCGTAGTGCACCTCGCGGTAGTCCAGGTGCAGGTACAGGGTGCCGTCGTCGGCCAGGAGCCGCCAGGCTTCCACGAGCCGGGGCTCCAGGAAGGACCAGTAGTCGCTGAACGCGTCGTCGTACTTGTGCAGGGCACCCTTGATGGTGTCGTAGGACCGGCCCTTGAAACCGACCCGGTCACCCTCGCCGCCGGCATTGAGCACCATCCGGGTTTCCTGGCGCCGCTGGACCCGACCGGTGTTGAAGGGCGGGTCCACGTATATCAGTGTGAAGGCGCCGTCCGGCAGCGTGGGGAGGTATTCCGCGTTGTCCGCGTGAACCACCAGGTTGCTGCCGTCCGGCGCCCAGACGGTGTCAGTCATGGAGGGGATTA
>JBKPJW010000670.1:0-2571 GCA_046730875.1 Actinomycetota bacterium
GATCACCAGCGCCGTCTTGCCGGCCACGTCCCCGGCGCGACCGACGGCGTGCCAGGCCACGGCGGCCGGTTCGGTCAGGGCCGCGGTCCGCAGCTCCAGCCCGTCCGGCAGCGGCCGGAGCATCCGGGCCGGCAGCGTGGCATAGCGGCTGAAGGCGCCGTCGGTGTGCGGGAAACGGGCGGCGCTGCCCAGGTAGGTGCACCCCGGTGACAGGTTGGGCCGGTCCACCGGGTACCTCACCGTCCCGTCCCCCGGACCCGGGGTGGCCGGGTGCACCGCGACGGCTGTGCCGGCCGCGGGTCCCGAGCCGTCCGCAGCGGCCCGGAGCACGGTTCCCACGATCTCGTGGCCCAGGATCAGGGGAGCCTTCAGGACGGACTCCCCCGCGGCGCCGTGCAGCCAGTAATGCAGGTCCGAGCCGCAGATCCCGCCGAACGCGACCTCGATGACAGCCTCATCCGGCGCCGGCGCGGACACCGGAATCTCCTCGATCCGCAGGTCGCCGGCGGCGTGCGCCACCACCGCCGCGGTGGTCGGCGGAAGCGCGTTGGTGCCGGGCATCAGACCACCACCGTCATGCCGCCGTCGATGAAGACGGTCTGGCCGTTGACGAAGTTCGACCCGTCCGAGGCCAGCCACACCGCGGGCCCGGCGAGGTCCTGCACGGTCCCCCACCGGCGCGCCGGGGTCCGGCCCAGGATCCAGGCGTTGAACTGCTCATCGTCCACGAGGTTCTGCGTCATCTCGGTGTGGATGTAGCCCGGCGCGATGCCGTTGATCTGCAGCCCGGACCCGGCCCATTCCGCCGTCATGGCCCGGGTCAGGTTCCGCAGGCCGCCCTTGGCCGCCACATACGGGGCGATCGTGGGCCGGGCCAGGTCGGTCTGGACCGAGCAGATATTGATGATCTTGCCCCGCCCGCGCGGGATCATCCGCCGCGCGGCCTCCCGGCCGACCAGGAACGCGCTGGTCAGATCCGTGGAAATCACCCGGTCCCAGTCCGCGACATCAAGCTCGAGCATCGGCACACGGTGCTGGATCCCGGCGTTGTTCACCAGAATCTCCAGCGGCCCCACGTTCTCCTCCACCCAGGCAATGCCCCGGGCCGCCTCGGTGTCCTGCGTGACATCGAACGCGACGCCGTGCACCCGGCCCGGCGGGTACTCCGCGGCCATCGCGGCCTCCGCGGCCTTGAGCCGCTCCGCATTGATGCCGTTCAGCACCACCGTGGCACCGGCATCCGCCAGGGCCCGGGCCAGGGCGTTACCGATCCCCCGGCTGGAACCGGTCACCAGGGCAACCCTGCCCGTCAGGTCAAAAAGTCCACTCATGGTTCGCTGGTCCTCAGTTGGTTTCTACTGTTGGGTTGGCTGTTGTGCTGTCACTGAGATTGGAGATTGTTTGGCGCACGACGGCGAGGTCCCGGTCCCCCAGCCCCTGGCGCTTGAGCTCCGCGTAGAGCTCGACGCCGGCGGCCGCCATCGGTACTGCGGCGCCGACGGCTGCGCCGCTTTCGAGCACGAAGGACAGGTCCTTGTGCATGAACTTGGCGGGGCCGGTGGGTTCGTAGTCCTTCGCCGCGAGCCGGGGCCCCACGATGTCCAGAACGCGGCTGCCGGCGAGGCCGCCTGCCAGAACCTCGAAGAGGGCGCCGACATCCATGCCGGAGCGTTCGGCGAGCTCCGCGGCCTCGGCGAGCGCCGCCGTCGTAGTTCCCACGATGAGCTGATTGCAGGCCTTGGCCAGCGATCCCGACCCGAGCGCGCCGAGCCGCCGGACGGTGCCGCCCATCGCGTTGAAGAGCGGCAGGAGCCGCCGGAAGTCGGCCTCGCTGGCGCCTGCCATGATGGCGAGGGTCCCGTCCACCGCACCTTTCGTGCCGCCGCTGACGGGGGCATCGACGACGACGGCGTTGCCGCCGCTCGCCGCCGCGACCCGCGCCCCGAATTTCTTCACCGCGGCCGGCGAGACGCTGCTCATGACCACCAGGACCGTACCGGGGACAGGCGGCGTTTCCGCCCAGCCGGCCAGGAGCCCGGCGCTGGCATCCTCAATGTCGGACAGATCGGGGAGCATGAACACAATGACGGGCTGGTCGCTGAGGTCCGCGACCCGGTCAACGCGGGAGCCGCCCAGGGCCTCGAACGCGTCCAGTGCTGCCGGTGAGCGGTTCCAGGCCCGGACGGTCCAGCCTGCCGCGAGGAGGTTGGCGGCCATCGGCGCGCCCATCAGTCCCAGGCCGACAAATCCGGCTTCCTTGCGGTCCATGTCCATGCTGCCTCACTACGTCGTGGTTGATCCTTGCCGTGTTAATCTTTGCAATCTGTTCAGCATTCTAGCCTCCATTCAGTATGATGAACACTATGACGCCTCAAACCACCGTCGCGATCGCCGTCCCGCTCGAAGCTGAGCTTGTGGAACGCATCCGCGCTGTAGATCCATCCGTGACCGTCCTCTACGAGCCCGACCTCCTGCCGCCGGAACGCTTTCCTGCAGACCATTCGGGCGATCCCGCCTTCCGCCGGACACCGGAGCAGGAAGAACGCTACTGGGACATGCTCAACAATGCCC
>JBKPJW010000671.1:0-2836 GCA_046730875.1 Actinomycetota bacterium
ATGGAAGGGTTGGGCCGCGCGGGCTTTGGGGTCAGCCACGTCGGGACGGGCGGCCAGGCATTGGATTTGGTCCGTGCGTCCTGTCCGGATTTTGTTCTCCTGGATCTGGGCCTGCCGGATATGGACGGCACCGATGTGTGCCGCGCCATTCGCGCGTTGACCGCGACTCCTGTCATCGTGGTCAGCGCACGGGATGAAGAAATCGACCGGGTGCTGGCCTTGGAGCTGGGCGCCGACGACTATCTGGTCAAGCCTTTTGGGATGCGGGAACTCATCGCCCGGATCAGGGCTGTGGCCCGCCGCTCCGAGGAGCGGCTCCCGGACGGCCTGCCCGGGACTGACGTCAGCAGGACCCTGGGCGGCCTGAGCATTGACCAACGGTCGCGTCGTGTGGTCCTCGACGGCGCCGAGGTTTACCTGACGGCTAAGGAGTTCGAACTCCTGTACTTCCTTGCCGCGGACCCGGGCGCGGTGTTCGAGCGACGGGAAATCCTTCGCGCCGTGTGGGACGGCGACTGGTACGGCACGACGAAGACGGTGGACGCTCACATAGCGGGGATCCGCAAGAAGCTCGGTGATCCCCGCTGGATCGAGGCGGTGCGGGGTGTTGGGTTCCGGCTCGGGGTGCCTGGATGAGATGGAGGCTGATCGGTGCGTTCATGCTCATCACCTTGCTGGTGGTCCTGGTGCAGGACATTCCGTTGGGGAACTATCTGGTCCGCGTTGAACGGGAGCGCCTCACCACATCGCTCGAACGCGACGCGTTCCTGCTGGGCGGCAGGGCTGCGGAGGCGTTGAGGGCCGGCGGGCCCCTGCCCCCGGAAGTTGCCGCCGACGTGCGCCGATACGGGGAGGCAGGCGGCGCCCGTGTGGTGATTGTCGACGCCGCCGGGACGGCAGTGGCGACCTCGGATGACGACCAGGCGGTCACCGGATCGCCCTACACGTCGCGGCCGGAAATCGCCGCCGCGTTGACCGGACAGATCAATGCCGGTCAGCGTTACTCCCAGACCCTGGACGTGGATCTGCTCTACGTCGCGGTCCCCGTCCTCAGCGGTGAGAAGATTTCCGGCGTCGTCAGGCTGACCTACCCTGCATCGGTCGTAACCGACCAGGTGAACGGCCAACTCCGCACCATCTGGACCGTCGCGGGAACCACGGTGCTGCTCGCCGGGATCCTGGCGTACTTCATGGCCGGTGCCGTGACCAGAAGGCTCCAACGGCTTCGGACCGCCACGGAACTGCTTGCCGACGGCAACCTGGACACCCGGACCGATGAAGGGGGTGCGCCCGAGCTGAAAGCCCTCGCGGGTTCCTTCAACCGCATGGCAGACCGGTTGAAGGATCTGCTCGAGCAACAACGGGGATTCGCCTCCGATGCCTCCCACCAGCTCCGCACCCCACTGACGGGCCTGCGGCTGAGGCTGGAGAACGCTGTGGACACGATCCCCACCGACCCGGAAGCGGGCCGGTGCATGGTGGCCGCGTCTCTGGACGAGACTGACCGGTTGCAGCGCATCATCGACGGGCTGCTGCTGCTCAGCAAAGCCGAAGCCAGCGCGACGGTGCCGGGCACCACGGACCTGGTCGACGAGGTGAAGGCCCGCAAGGAACAATGGGAGGCACTCGCGGAAGAGACAGGCGTGCGCCTGCGTGTCGACGGCCCGCCGACGGCGGAGATCCTGGTCCTGCCCGGGGCTGCCGAACAGATCATCGACAATCTGATCGATAACGCGCTTGCGGTCGCCCCGCCGGGATCACTCATCCAGCTCGTGGTCTCCCACAGTGAACAGCCGGGCGTCATCGAACTGCACATCCTGGATGAGGGGCCCGGGCTTTCCGCCGAAGACTGCCACCGGGCCTTCAGCCGTTTCTGGCGCGGAACACAGAGCGGAGAGGGCAGCGGCCTCGGGTTATCCATCGTGCACCAGTTGGCCCGGGCCAGCGGCGCCGAAGCCTCGCTCAGTCCGCGAACACCCGGGCACGCAGCGGAAGCCATCGGTCTGGACGCCTGCGTGAAGTTCAGATCAGCCTAAGGGCGGGATGCTGTGCGATCAGGTGTCCTCCGGACCCATTGCGCTGGCGGGACCGTCCCAAGACCAGTGTTGGATGGACAGTTTGTCCGGAACGTCATCGGCGGAGCGGTGGTAGCGGGACATCGTGGTGGTGGTCGCCCAAGCGAAGTAGTCGTGCAGCACCGTTCGGAGTCGGTTGTCGCCGGTGAGTCCGACGTCTGTCAGTGCTTGATCAAAGCAGGCGATCGCTCTGCGGTCCATCTCCTCGTGCGGGCCGTTGCCGCTGTGCATGCGCACCACTGTTGTCTCGTCGCCGTAAAAATCTGAATAGGTCGACGGGCCACCTAGTGCCTCGGCCCAGTAGGCGGCGAGCCGGCGCGCGTGCTCGGGATGGAAACCATGGCTGAACGCGTGGCCGACCACCTCGTCCGCCACGGCCCTGGCATGCCACGCGTTGGCCAGGGACAGGAAGAAGTCGGCACCGCCCGCAGCCTCATATACGGTCCGCATGCTGCAACGATGGCACGCCGCACCCGTCCACGGAAGCGGAGGCCCCTCAGCCGGTAGCCGGCGCGAGCGCGCCGTGAGAATCACCTTCCCAGGATCGACCTGCACCACGGTATGTCGCCCGGCTCACACGGCGGAGGAAGGGTTGGGCGCCACGCTGGTTGGCTAATGGGCCGCAGGAACACTTCAAGGAACCGTCCGGCAGTGCAAATCATCGAGCGTCCTGGATGTCCGCGAGCGTCAGCGCGGGCGGTGAACTTCCGTCAATGTCCAGCACGCCGAACTCCTTAGCAACCGCGGCGGCAATCAGCACC
>JBKPJW010000672.1:0-10258 GCA_046730875.1 Actinomycetota bacterium
CGCAGCCCGCACCGTCGCCGCCCGCCTCGAAGCCGGCACCGTCTGGATCAACAAACACGGCGCCGTGGACCCCCGCATCCCCTTCGGCGGCGCCAAACAATCCGGCTACGGCCTCGAATTCGGCACCGAAGGCCTCAAAGCCCTCGGCATCCCCCAAGCCATCAACGGCTGATACCGGCCGGCGCGGCCGTGGCGGGCACCGGTTCATGGCGCAGGTAACTGCGCCGGAACCGGCCGCTTCCGGCCGTAATGGCCCGCAACTCCACCGCGTACTTCAGCAGTTCCTGGTCCGGAACCTCGGCACTGATCTCGGTGCCGTCAGCGCCGGCGGACGACGTTCCGGTCAGGCGCGCCCGGCGGGAGGACAGGTCGGACATCACGGCGCCTACGTGCTCCTCCGAAACGCTGATGGTCACGGCCGAGACCGGCTCCAGGAACTGGATGCGGGTTGCCGCCGCCGCCTCGCGGAGGGCCAGCGCGCCGGCAGCCTGGAACGCTGCGTCGGAGGAATCCACGCTGTGCGTCTTGCCTCCGACCAGCGTCACCCGGATGTCCACCACGGGGAAGCCCGCGGCGACGCCCTTCTGCATCTGGGCCCGGACGCCCTTCTCCACCGAGGTAATGAACGGCCCGGGGATCACGCCGCCCACAGTCTTGTCGACAAACTCGAACCCGGCGCCGCGCTCGAGGGGTTCCACTTCGATGTCGCAGACCGCGTACTGGCCGTGGCCGCCGGATTGTTTGACGTGCCGCCCGTGGCCGGCCGCCCGCGCGGCAAACGTCTCCCGCAGCGGTGTGATCACCGGGACGGTCTGCAGGTTCACGCCCTGGTCCCGCAGCCTGCCCAGGACGACGTCGGCATGTGCCTCCCCCATGCACCACAGGATCAGCTGGTGGGTTTCGGAGTTTCGTTCCACCCGCAGGGTCGGGTCTCCGGCGGTGACCTTCCCCAGGTTTCTGGCCAGGGCGTCCTCGTCGCCGTGCGTGGCCGCCTCGACCGCCACCGGCATGAGCGGATCCGGCATGTCCCAAGGGGCGACCAGCAGCGGACGGTCCTTGGCCGAAATCGTGTCGCCTGTCTCGGCCGTGCCCAGTTTGGTCAGCGCGCAGATGTCCCCGGCCACGCTGAACGGGACCGGCCGCAAGCCCGATCCCAGCGGCGAGTAGACGTGAGTGATCCGCTCGTCGCTGTCGTGGTCCTCGTGCCCACGGTCGGCCATTCCGCGGCCGCCCACATGAATGGCGGCGTCCTCCCGCACAGTGCCGGAGAAGACGCGCACCAGGCACACCCGGCCGAGGAACGGGTCGATCGTCGTGCGGACCACTTCACCGAGCAGCGGACCCGCGGGGTCGCAGCCCAACGGGTCCGCGGGAACGCCGTCGAGGTCCGTTGCCGCCGGGACGCCGAGCTCGGCCGGCGTCGGAAACCCTCGCACCAGGACCTCCAGCAGTTCCGTCAGGCCGAGCCCGGACTCCGACGACGTCGGCAGGACCGGATGAAAGGACCCCCGGGCCACGGCTGTCTCCAGGTCGGCAATCAGGATCTCGGGATCGATTTCTTCGCCGCCAAGGTATCGGTCCATGAGCGACTCGTCCTCGCTCTCGGCAATGATCCCTTCGATCAGGGCGCCCCTCGCGGACTCTGAGGCAGCAAGTTCGGCGTCGGTCGCGGCGCGGACGGCAGGCACGTCCCCCTCCGGGCCGAGCTGGGAAACCGTTCCGGACAGAAGCCCGAGCAGCCCGGTGATGGCACCGTCGGCTCGGACCGGCAGGTAGAGCGGCAGGATCGAGTCACCGAATGCCAAACGGCAGCGGGCGACGGCGGCGTCGAAATCCGCGCGCGGATGGTCCAGGCGGCTGATAACCACGGCCCGCGGCATGGCGAGCCGCTGGCACTCGCTCCAGAGCGCGGTGGTCGCGGCGTCGACGTCGTCGGTGGCTGAGGCGACAAAGAGCACCGCATCCGCGGCACGCAGCCCCGCGCGCAGTTCGCCGATGAAATCGGTATAGCCCGGCGTGTCCAGCAGGTTGATCTTGATGTCCCCGGCCGTCACGGGCACCACGGCGAGCGCCACGGAGCGCTGCTGCGAGATGGCGGAGGGGTCGGAGTCGCCCACCGTGGTGCCCTCGGCGATGGTGCCCTTCCGCGTGATGGCCCCTGTGGCTGCCAGCAGCGCCTCGGTCAGCATTGTTTTTCCCGCGCCGGAATGCCCGACGAGTGCCACATTCCGGATGTTCTCCGGCTGCTCCGGCGGCGCGGCCCCGTTCGCGTCTGCCCGCCGGAGATCAGTTGTGCCCCGGACCGGACCCCTGGACGGAGTCTTGGCACCCTTCGCCGGCATGGAAACCTCCTGGCGTCGCATCCACTCGTGCCCCGCAGGGCCTTGTGTTAAGGATTGGACACCCTGAGACACCCGGACAGCAAGGGCTTTTTCACGCCGCGGCCGGAGCAGCCCGGGAGCCGGTGGCCGCCCGGCTTCGGAGCCAACGGCCTAACGCCTTACCTTTGCCCTTCCACCAGCTGTCCTCGTCGGAGTCATGGTGCCACCGAAAGATCACGGCGACCATGACGAACACTCCGGCGGCAACGTCCTGCCAGGAACCGGAGGCGGCATCGACGAGCGCGCTAAACGCCATGATCCCAATGGACGGCAGGGCAAGCGAACGGAAGACGGTGTTGGCCACATACCGGCGGTGGGACCTCGGGACAGACACCGCGCGGACGAAGTCGAAGCACACGCATACGACCACCAGCGTCTGGCCCAGCGACAGCAGGATCGATCCCGGCAGGGAACCGGCGAACAGGACGGCCGCCTGAAGTCCCTCGCTCACAGCGTGCCCGCGGCCGCTGCCGGCCGCAGCCGGCACCAGGCGGCCAGCCCTGAGAGATCGAATGTGGACGGATAAAACTCGGGTGAATCATGCATGCGATGCCCCCCGGCGTGTACGCTCCTCCGCTGGCCCCGCACCCCGGCTTCCGGAAGGAGCTGGGCGCTGGAGGCCAGACTTTTCTGACACTCCAATTCAACGCGCGAGCCGGCCACGAAGTCACGCTAATCAGGTACCTGACTATCGGATGGCGGGCTACGTGCCTTCGCTCCAAAATACTCAGTCCGCAGTTGCGGCTACTTGCCGGCCGCCGTCGACCGGCTCATCGCCGCCGGCAAGTAGGCTCACGCCAGCGCCCGACTACAAAGCGCCCCACAAACTGGCTGCGCCCGGGACCATCGGTCCCGGGCGCAACCAGTTTGTCCTAGTCCATCCCCCGCGGCCGCCACACCACCAGCGCCTGCGACCTCGCCTGGGGGCGCTTGCCGCGGGCCAGGCTGACGACGTCGCCGGCAGTCCCGGCGGCGAAGATCCGCGAATCGGCGGCCAGGCGGCGTCGACCAAGCTCCTCCGTCAGTTCACTGACCCGGCGCTGCAGGGCGGCCACCTGGTTCTCCAGCTGCAGGATCCGCTTGATGCCTTCCAGCGAGACCCCCTCCTGGGAGAGCCGCTGGACCTCGCGGAGCATGTTCACATCCCGCTGCGAGTATCGCCGCGACTTGCCCGGGGCGCGGCTGGGCGAGACGATGCCCAGCCGGTCGTATTGGCGCAGCGTCTGCGGGTGCATGTCCGCCAGTTCGGCGGCAACCGAGATGACGAAGATCGGCTGATCGAAGTCGATGCCCATGGCTGGATCCCTGCTCCTAGAGCCGGGCCTTGGCAGCCAGGCCCGCGCGGACATCCTCATCCGTGGTCGCCGCGGCAAAGGCCTTCACGGCCTCCTCCGCGTCCTTGTTCAGCTTCCGCGGAACAGCGACGTCGATTGTCACCAACAGATCGCCGGTGGCCTTGGCGTGCTTGACGCCCCTGCCCTTGACACGCAGCGTGCGGCCCGAGGGCGTTCCGGCGGGAACCCTGAGCCTGACCTTGTCGCCGTCGATCGTCGGAACCTCGATGTCCGCGCCCAGCGCCGCCTCCGGGAAGGTGACGGGAACGTGGATGCGGAGGTTATCGCCGTCGCGGACGTAGAATTCGTGGGGCTTCACCGAGACGGTGACCATGAGGTCGCCGTTGCCGGCAGGTCCGTACTGGCCCTTGCCGCGGACGCGGACCTTTTGTCCGTCCTTGATCCCTGCAGGGACGCGGACGTCGATGACCTCGCCGTCGGGTTCCCGCAGGCCGATCGTGGTGCCGCGGATTGACCCGGCAAACGAAATCGACGTGGACGCGGTGCGGTCGCTGCCCTTCTGCGGAGCGCGCTGGAAGGTCTGGCCCCCGCCACCGAATCCGCCGCCGCCGAAGAGGTCTGCGAACTCGGGCGGGATGCCGCCGGCCGTGCTGTAGCCGCCGGAATGGCGCCCGCCGCCGCCGGTGAAGAGCCCGCCAAAGAGATCCTCGAAGCCCGCGCCGCCGGCAGCCCCGCCAGCCCCGCCGGGGGCAAAGCGCGCGCCGCCGCCCATGGCCCGGATTGCGTCGTACTGCTGGCGCTCATCGGGATCGGAGAGCACGGAATAGGCCTCGGAGATGTCCTTGAACTTTCTCTCCGCCGCCGAGTCACCGGCATTCCTGTCCGGGTGATGCTGCCGGGCAAGCTTGCGGTAGGCCTTCTTGATGTCGGCGTCGGAAGCGTCCTTGGCGACACCAAGGATCTTATAGAAGTCCTTGTCCACCCAGTCCTGGCTAGCCAATGGCGTTTCCTCTCTAGTTCTGATCTTGCGGGCTCGGAGCGATACATGGGCCCCCGCCCCTTCGCGTGGTGGCCTGGTCCTGACGGACCAAGCCACCACGCTCCGGCAGGCCCGATGCCACTCCCGGGGCCCATGCATCGCTCCAAGCCTGTAGTCAACTCACCTTAGGCGAGTTTCGCAGTCGGCGCGGAGGCCGGGTAGGGGGCGGCGGTGTGGAGGGCACCGCGAAGCGGGCACCGCCCCCTATCCGGCGTAGCGCCGGACGCAACCCCAACGTTAAGCCGGTACAGCCACAATCACCTGGGCTGCGCGGAGCACTCGGTCGCCGGACTTGTAGCCGGAGCGCAGGACCTGGCTGACCGTGTCCAGCTCGACGTCGCCGGGCTGCTGGATGAGGGCCTCGTGGATCGTGGGGTCGAACTCCACGCCGGTCTCATCGATGCGGACCAGTCCGTACGTCTTCAGCGCAGTCTCCAGCTTGGCGGCGATTGCGGCGAACGGGCCGTCCGCGAGGTCGCCGTGCTGGCGGGCGGCGTCGACGTCATCCAACACCGGCAGCAGGGAGTTCAGGACGCCGATGACGGCCATCTCCCCTGCCACGGCGCGGTCGCGTTCTACCCGCTTGCGGTAGTTGACGTACTCGGCCTGCAGGCGGCGAAGGTCATTCCTGAGCTCCTCCGCCTCAGCGGCGCCCACGCCCTGTGCCACGGATTCCTCCGCAGGCACCTCGACGCTGTTCAGGATGTCCTCCGCCTGGGAGAGCGCGTCCCCCGAGCCGGCGTCGCCTGCTGCGGCGCGCTCCTGATCGGGGTGGCGGGCCTGTCCGGTCTTCGGGTCAACCTTGCGGTTGTCGTGGATGACCGGCTTCTGCGGGTCGTTCTCCTGCTCGTTGGCCTGGCTCCGGCTCTCGGAAGAACCGTGCTCTTCTTCGTTACCGTGGTGCGGCATGATTACTTCTTCTCGTCTTCGTCAACGATTTCGGCGTCGACAATGTCCTCGTCGGAGCCGGCTGCCTGCTCGCCTGCGGGGGCACCCTGAGCGCCGGCGGCGCCGTCCGGGGAACCGGCGTGGGCGTAGATGGCTTCGCCGAGCTTGGTCTGGGAAGCCTGCAGCTTCTCGAACGCGGTCTTCACGGCGGCGTCATCGGTGCCTTCGAGGGCCTTCTTGAGGGCGTCGACGTCGGCCTTGACCTCGGTCTTGACCTCTTCGGGCAGCTTGTCGGCGTTGTCGGCGATCAGCTTGTCCACGGAGTAGGCGAGCTGCTCGGCCGTGTTGCGGGTGTCGGTAGCCTCGCGGCGGGCCTTGTCCTCCGCGGCGTGCTCCTCCGCGTCACGGACCATGCGCTCGATGTCCTCCTTGGACAGCGCGGTGCCGCCGGTGATGGTCATGGACTGTTCCTTGCCGGTGCCCTTGTCCTTGGCGGAGACGTGCACGATGCCGTTGGCGTCGATGTCGAAAGTGACTTCGACCTGCGGGACGCCGCGGGGAGCCGGAGCGATGCCGGTCAGTTCGAACGTGCCCAGCGGCTTGTTGTCGCGGGTGAACTCACGCTCGCCCTGGAAGACCTGGATGGCCACGGAAGGCTGGTTGTCATCAGCCGTGGTGAACGTCTCGGACCGCTTCGTGGGGATGGCGGTGTTGCGCTCGATCAGGTGCGTCATGATGCCGCCCTTGGTTTCGATGCCGAGGGACAGCGGCGTGACGTCGATCAGCAGCACGTCCTTGCGCTCGCCCTTGAGGACACCGGCCTGCAGGGCTGCGCCGACGGCGACGACCTCATCCGGGTTGACGCCCTTGTTCGGCTCCTTGCCGCCGGCGAGCTCCTTGACGAGCTCGTAGACGGCCGGCATGCGGGTGGACCCGCCGACCAGCACGATGTGGTCGATCTGGGAGAGCTTGATGCCGGCTTCCTTGATGACGTCCTGGAACGGCTTCTTGGTGCGGTCCAGCAGGTCCTTGGTGAGGTCCTGGAACTTGGCGCGGGTCAGCTGCTCGTCCAGGTGGACCGGGCCGTCCGGGGTGACGGACAGGTACTGGAGCGAGACGTTGGTGCTGGAGGAGGAGGACAGTTCCTTCTTGGCCTGCTCGGATGCCTCGCGGAGGCGCTGCAGGGCGATCTTGTCCTTGGACAGGTCGATGCCCTTGACCTTGAGCTGGTTCAGCAGGTAGTCAACGACGCGCTGGTCCCAGTCGTCGCCGCCGAGGTGGTTGTCACCGGCGGTGGCGCGGACCTGGATGGTGGAGAAGTTGTCCTCGTCCTTGCCCACCTCAAGGAGGGAGACGTCGAACGTTCCGCCGCCGAGGTCGAAGACCAGGATGAGTTCGTCTTCCTTGCCCTTGTCCAGGCCGTAGGCCAGGGCGGCCGCGGTGGGCTCGTTGACGATGCGCAGGACGTTCAGGCCGGCGATCTCGCCGGCTTCCTTGGTGGCCTGGCGCTGGGCGTCGTTGAAGTAGGCCGGGACGGTGACCACCGCGTCGGTGACCTTTTCACCGAGGTACGACTCGGCGTCGTTCTTGAGCTTCATGAGGATACGGGCGGAAATTTCCTGCGCCGTGTACTTCTTGTCGTCAATGGCGACGCTCCAGTCAGTGCCCATGTGGCGCTTGACGGAGGCGATGGTGCGGTCAATGTTGTTGACGGCCTGGCGCTTGGCGATCTCGCCGACCAGGACCTCACCGGACTTGGAAAAGGCAACAACCGACGGCGTGGTGCGGCCACCCTCGGCGTTGGCAATGACGGTGGGCTCGCCACCTTCGAGAACGGAGACGACGGAGTTGGTGGTTCCGAGGTCAATACCTACTGCACGTGACATGGGTTATTTCCTTACTTTCCTTGGAATCTTGCTGAGGGCAGCGGACCACAGTGGTATGAAACGCAGTGGTATCAACCGCGGTGGTCCGACCGTTATTGAGCGATCTAGACTCAACTTTACCCAGCACCCAATTTAAGTCAATCCAAAGTTGAGCGCACCTGGCTCAACTATGGTCCGAAGGCGGTCCGCAGCCCTTCCCCGTGGCCCGAAATTCCCCGGTTCTTGGCGCCTTTTTGGCACCCCGGAAGGCCCGGGCCTGGACTTTCGCCCTGCGCGAACTCGCTGTCCGTGTAAGGCGATTTCCGGGCGCCGGGTCGGGGCGCCAGAGGGCGAGCCCTAGGTGGCGTCGTCGCGCCGGGCTTCCTCGGCTCGGGCCTCCTCGGCTCGGGCCTCCTCGGCTCGGGCCTCGTCGCTTCGCACTTCGGTGACGGCCGCGGCTTCCTCGCCGTCAGCTACGTCGCCACCGGGGGCCCTGCCAGCGTCGGTCCGCCTCGGGCCTGTGGTGCCGGCGGTTCCATAGTCGCCCTCTTCATAGTCGCCCTCGCCGGCAACGGCGGCCCCGCCGGTCCGGGCGTAGCCGCTTTCCCCGGCGACGGCGGCTGCCTCGCTTGCCACGCCGGCGTCGCCATAGTCGCCCTCGGCGTAGTTTCCTTCCTCATCGCCGACGACGGCAGCCCCGGGCACGCCGGCCTCGCCGTAGTCCCCTGTCGCATATCCCCGTTCTGGCGCCGTGGGGGGATTTTCTCCGGTTGCCCCGGCCGTGCCGTAGTCACCTTCGACGTACTGGCCTTCGGCAAGGTCGCCTTCAACAGCCTCATTCCTCGTGGCCGCGGCTTCGGGCGTGACGTCGGGCTGCCTCTTTCCTGCCGCTTGATCAAACTCCCTGTTTTCAGACATTGACGGACCCTTCCTGGAACCATCGGTCGCGTCCGGACGGGCGCAGTGGCAGTCTATCGAGCACCGTCGGGAGGCAACAGGGGGTGAGCGGGACCCGCCTGAGTCAGCCCCCGGGACTCAGGGGAGCCAGGCCGGCAATGTCCGCAAGCACCGCTAGATGATGGCCAAAAAGCTCCTCCGGGCGGGCGAATGCTTCAAGCAGGAGAATGGTCAGCAGCTCCTTCCGGCTCTCCACGGAGCGGTAGCGCATCCTGAATCAAGAGAGCACTGTTCACGCATGTCATGAGGAGATGAAAATGCCCCAGTCTGAGGCTTCAGGGCGCCAGCCGTCCCGGCTCTACGTCGTCACAGGCGCCGGCCCGGTGGGCTGGACCGTCGCGGACCAGCTTGCGGCGGCCGGCCGCCGGGTCCGCATCCTGACCAGATCCGGCAGCGGGCCGGTTCACCCCCTGGTTGAAAGAATGTCCCTCGACGTCTCGGACCCGGCACGGCTCGGCGCGGCCTTCCACGGCGCCACAGCCGTCTTCCACTGCATCCATGGCTCGCGGTACAGCGCCGAAGCCTGGGCGCGGGAACTGCCGGCAGCCGAGCAGAGCGTACTCGCCGCAGCCGGCGAGGCGGGCGCCGTCGTCGTCTTCCCGGAAAGCCTGTACTCCTACAGCGCGCCGGAGCGGCCCATGACCGAGGAGGGACCGCGTGAGGCCCGGAACGGCAAACGGGGTATCCGCACGGCGCTTCTGAAGGCCCGCGCGGAGTCCCCGGCGGACACCGTAAGCGTGGTGGCCAGCGACTTCTTCGGGCCGCGGGTCCGCAATTCGCACGCCGGCGAGCGCGTGGTGAAACCGGTACTGGCGGGCAAACCGCTGATGGTGATCGGACGCGCCGACCAGCTCCATTCCTTCACCTACGTTCCGGACCTCGCGGCCGCCATGATTACGGCGGCGGACAGGCCGCACCTGTGGAACCGGGTGTGGCATGCGCCCACCGGACCTGCCCTGACCCAGCGCGAGATCGCGGGAGCATTCGCCAAGGCTGCCGGCGCCCGGGCACCGCGTGTCGCCGCCGTCCCCGGCTGGGCGCTGAGGGCCATCGGCGTATTTTCCTCCGACATGCGGGAACTGGCGGAGACGCTCTACCAGTTCCAGCGCCCGTTCGTAATGGATTCCGCCGCGAGCCAGGCCGCCCTGGAACTGGCACCGACCCCGCTGGACGAAGCAGCCGCCGCCACGGTCACCTGGTGGAGGGACCAGGGACAGTGAAGGCGGCTGCGGATTTGGGGTCCGGCTACGGGACCCCGGCCTCCTCATTCTCCGCCGCTTGGGAGGACGGCGTTCCACCAAGGGCGGCGTCGTTCCCGGGCCGGCCGAGCCTGCTCGGCCACCAGAGCCGCGGACCGATGTCGTAGGCCAGCGCGGGAACCAGCAGCGAGCGGACCAGTACCGTATCCAGCAAGACGCCGAACGCGACGATGAAGGCGAGCTGCACCAGGAACATGATCGGAATGACGCCCAGGGCTGCGAAGGTCGCGGCGAGGACCACCCCGGCGGAGGTGATGACCCCGCCCGTCACGCCGAGGCCGCGCAGGATGCCGGCCCGCGTGCCGTGCTTAAGCGATTCCTCCCGGACCCGGCTCATGAGGAAGATGTTGTAGTCGACGCCCAGCGCCACGAGGAAGACGAAGCCGAACAGGGGCACCGTTGCATCCGCGCCGGGAAAGCCGAAGACGTTATTGAAGACCACCGCCGAGACACCCATCGCCGCTCCGTAGGACAGGACCACAGACGCGACCAGCAGTACCGGCGCCAGCACGGAGCGCAGCAGCAGCATGAGGATGAGCAGGATGACGGCCAGGACCACCGGGATGATCGTGAT
>JBKPJW010000673.1:0-6475 GCA_046730875.1 Actinomycetota bacterium
GTTTGAGGCTGGCGGGGGTTGCCGGCTACGAAGGAGTCGTGCCCAACAGCAGGGATGAGGGTACCGTCGCGGCGGTTGACCGGCATTGCCGGCTGGTGCGTGACGTCTTCCTGGAGGCGGCGCGGTTCTTTGAGACGGCCACTCCCATCTATTCAATGGGTGGTTCCGCGTTCCCGGACCGCGTCGTTGAGTTCCTTCCTGACGCCGGCCAGGTGCCCGGGACACGGACTATTCTCCGATCAGGGTGCTACGTCACCCACGATCACGGAACCTACGCTGCCGTGAGTCCGGTTCCGGGACTCACCCCGGCACTGTCCGTCCGCGCCGTTGTCCTCTCCACCCCCGAAGCGGGGATGGCCGTGGTCGGTGCCGGCAAACGCGATCTTCCCTACGACGCCGGACTGCCCATCTTCCTCTCGGCCCGGATGGCCGAAGGTGCCACAAAGAACGCCGCTGCCGCAGAGGTGCGAAATCTCTTCGACCATCACGCGGTCCTTACCGGAGCGACCGGTCTGGAGGTCACCGATACGGTGGACTTCGGGCTCTCCCATCCCTGCTCCGCGTTCGACCGCTGGCCCGAATACGTTGTCACCGACGGAGACGGGCAAAGCATTGACGTGTGGCGCACCGACTTCCGCCGATCGTCCCTGACGACGACTGATTCCTGACCCTCACTCCTTGAGCTGCCGCGTCAGCACCTCGAATTCCTCCACGCCGAGGATCTGCATGTGCTGCTCCGCGCTGGTTTCCGTGCGGATTTTGCCGGCCGCCTCCTCGCTGCCGGCGAGGGATTCCTGGGTATCCCACAGGGTGATGGACAGCGACTTGTTGTCCTTCCCGAGCAGGTAATAGATGCCCAGGCATCCCGGCAGCTGGAGCACCCTGTTGACGGTGTCGTCTGAGGGTGCCCCCGAGCTGTCCGGGCCGGGCTGATACGTGCTGACGCGAGCAAACATGACTGGCCTCCTGGGTCCGGATGGAACGTTCGGAGCGCCTGCCGCCCATGCCCCTGCGCGGGGAAAGGATCCCTGGATCCAGCGCCGCGGGGGCCTTCTGCCGTCGCTCCTCCCACCAGTAGGGACCCGTCGGAACAGAAGCGCAAGGCTCCTGTTCCGGGGCCGTGCCGTGGTTTGCCGTCCGCTGCTCAGCCGCCCGCGCCGATGGCGGCCCGGGCGTTCCTCTTGAGGTCGGCGAGTTCCTTGCGCGCCACCAGGGCCTCGTCCAGGCTGACTGCCACGAACCTGGTGGACGTGCCGGGGGCGGCGCGGGCCACCAGATCCATGTCGGCGCTGATGACGGTGCCCACCATGGCGTAACCGCCGCCGGAGACGGCATCGCGGTGCAGGATGATCGGCTGGGTGCCGCCGGGAATCTGGATGGAGCCGACGGCATAGCCGGCATCCACAATGTTGGACGGATCGGAGCCGGCGCCGAACGGCTGTTCCCGCACTTTCCACTGCACTCCGGGACCCGAGTACCTCAGCCCCATCCGGTCAGCCACAGGGGTCACCTTCCACTCGCTGTGGAGGAGATTGTCCAGTCCCTCGTCCGTGAGCCGGTGGTCGTACAGGCCCAGGACGATCCGGACAGCCTGTTCCTTGGCGAACGCGGGACGGAATTCCTCCGGAACTGTATCGGCGTCGGGCAGGGCTCCGCCGTTGAGCGGGGCACCCACCGGAACCTGGTCACCGGCCGCCAGCTTGCGGCCTTGGAACCCGCCGATCGCGCCCAGGCTGTAGGTGGACCGGCTGCCGAGCACCTCGGGAACATCGATGCCGCCCTGGACCGCGATGTAATAGCGCGTGCCGCCCCGGATGACCCCGAAACTGAGTTCGTCGCCGGCGTTCAGCTGCAGCCGGGCCCACTGCGGCCGGGCTTCGCCGTTGACTTTGACCTCAACAGGTGCCCCGGTGACGGCGACGACGGCATCCTGGTCGGTGGTCAGCACCGGGCCCATGTACGTGCATTCGAGGACGGCTTCTTTGGCGGTGTTGCCCACCAGGGCATTGCCGAGTTCGGCCGAGTATTGGTCCATGGAACCGCTCTGCGGGATGCCCACGTTGTAGTGCCCGGTGCGTCCCTGGTCCTGGACCGTGGTGGCCAGTCCGGGGTTCTTGATGTCAAACGCCATTGAGGGCCTCCATGAGTTCCTGGTTGTAGCCTTCGGGATCAGCCAGCGCCTTGGACAGATCAAAGGTCACCGGCACCTGCCGGTAGCGGAACGTCCCGGCGGAGATCTCGGCCTGGATGCCGTTGTAATCGGCCTCGGTGACCGGCCTGAACTTCACGATGTCGCCCGGCTTGAAGAACACCATGAAGTCCTTGAAATCGGCCAAGGTCTGGGCCGGGTCGAAGATGGGCGCGGCAGCGACCCCGAACATCTGGTAGCCGCCGGCACCCCGCACGGAGTAGATGCAGCCGAAGCAGCCGCCGTGGCCCACGGTGAGTTTGGGGGTGTCGGTGCGCGGACTCAAATACTTGGGTACTTCGAGTTGTTTTTCCCGCTCCACCAACTGGAAGAGGAACGGCAGGCCGGCGACGAAGCCAACCATGGAAACGAGCCACGGTTGCTCATGGTGGCGCTGGATGAATTCGGCGGCATCCTTGAGGTTGTTGACCTTGGCTGCGTAGTCAATGTCGGTGCCGCCGGGCTCCTGATGGAATCCTTCGCGGAATCGTTCGGCCACCTCGGCTGTGAACGGGTCCTCGTACCAGACCGGGACCTCGATAATCCGGGTTTCCAGCGAATGGTCGTGATGGTGTGTCAGATCCCCTTCAATGGTCCGGACGGTCTCTTCAAGGGTCGACGGCGGCAGGACGTCGGGATCGAACCGCACCAGCAGCGAGGCGTTGGCGGGACAGACGTCCACGATGCCGGGCAGCTGCAGGGCCGAAAGCTTCGCGGCGATGGACATCACCTTGAAGTTTGCCGCCAGGCTCATGGACTCCGCGACCTCAACGAACAGGAATTCGTCTCCGCCCCAGGTGTAGCGGGCCTCCAACACGGCGGGTTCCGGGCTGCTCATTGTGCCTCCATCAGATCGGGGACGCTTTCAAGGAATTTCGAGTGGTGGGTGACGGCCGCAAATTCGGGTCGGCTCAGCAGCTTCTTGTGCACCGGGATGGTGGTCTTGACCCCTTCGATGCGGGTCTCATCCAGGGCCGTCAGCATCGCCTCAATGGCTAATTCGCGGGTGTCCGCATGCACAATCAGCTTGGCCATCAGGGAGTCGTAGTACGGAGTGACCGTGGAACCGGCCTCCACGCCTGTGTCCACCCTGATGCCTGCGCCCACGGGCCAGTCCATGGCCTTGATGAGGCCAGGGCTGGGAAAGAAGTGGTGCTCGGGGTCCTCGGCATTGACCCGGCATTCGATGGAGTGGCCATTGAATGCGATGTCGTCCTGGCGGAGGGACATCGTCCCGGTGAACGCGATCTGCAGCTGTTCGCGGATCAGATCGACGCCCGTGATTTGCTCGGTGATCGGGTGCTCAACCTGGATACGGGTGTTCATTTCGATGAACGCCGCTTCATGGTTGACCGGGTCATAGAGGAATTCGACCGTTCCGGCGCCGCTGTAGCCGCACTCCCGGGCGAGTTCCACAGAGGATTCCCGGATCCTCTGGCGGACGTGGTCCGGGAGGTCCGGAGCCGGTGCTTCTTCAATGACCTTCTGGGAGCGTCGCTGCATGGAGCAGTCGCGGTCACCGAGATGAACAAAGTTTGTTCCGTCGCCGAGGACCTGTACCTCCACGTGACGGGCATGCTGCACAAAGCGTTCTAGGTAAACGGTGGGATCGCCGAAGACGGCCCCCGCTTCTCCGCGCGTCTGCTCAATGGATTCCAGCAGCTTGCCTTCGCTGTGCACAAAGCGGATGCCCCGGCCACCGCCGCCGGCGGAGGCCTTGATCACGAGCGGGTAGCCGATGCCACGGGCGATTTCTACGGCGTCGGCCGCCGGATCGAGGGGCCCGTCCGAACCGCGGAGCACGGGGACTCCAGCCTTGCGGGCCGATTCCCTCGCCAGGGACTTGTTACCCATCATCGCGATGGCGTCCGCACGCGGCCCCACCCAGATCAGGCCTGCATCAGCGACTTTCCGGGCGAAGGCCGCATTTTCGGAGAGGAACCCGTAGCCCGGGTGGACGGCCTCGCAGCCGGTGTCCACTGCCGCGGCGATGATCGCGTCCTGGTTCAGGTAGCTGGCCGTGGCAGGCGCCGGACCCACCACCACGACGTGGTCGGCGGACCGGGCAGCCAAGGATTCGACGTCGACCTCGCTGGCCACCACGAATGTCTCGATGCCCATTTCGCGGGCGGTCCGGGCGATGCGAACGGCGATCTCGCCGCGGTTGGCGATGAGCAGCTTCTTCATGGCTATCCTTCCCGGACGATGACGATTGCATCGCCTGGATTGACCATGTCGCCCTCGTTGACCTCAAATGACTCCAAGGTCCCGGCCACATCGGACTGGATTTCGGTGAACTGCTTCATGATTTCGATAATGCCGAGGGTCTGTCCGACTTCGATGGTGTCGCCTTCATTGGCGAAAGGCGGCTTGCCGGGGCCGGGCTTGCGGTAGAAGACGCCGGGGAGCGGGGAAACGATGGTTGCCACGGGATGCTCTCTTTCAGATGGTTGGATAGATCGGTTCAGCCCAGGACCGCGCGCACTGCGGTGGCCACTGCAACAGAATTGGGTGCGTCGGAGTGGACGCAGATGCTGCGGAACTGGATGTCCAATTCGGTGCCGTCAACAGCGAGGACCGGCTTGCCGGCCAGCGCCCGGCTGACCCGCTCGGCGGCGGCGTCAGGATCGGTGGGCGCCGGGCGGCGCTGGATCAGCAGCTCACCGGAAGGGCCGTAGTTCAGGTCAACATAGAGTTCGGGCACGAATTCCACACCCATGGCCCGGCATACGCTTTCGTGGGCAGTCCCCGCGAGCCCGAAAAACGGGACGCCGAACTGCAAAGCTGTACCGGCCGCGGCCTGCATCAGTTCCTCGTCGCCGGCCAGCATCCCGTAGAGGGCGCCGTGGGGTTTGATGTGGTTCAGTTCCAGCCCGTGCTTTGCGAGGAACGCCGTCAGGGCGCCGGTCTGATACAGGATGATCGACTCAACCTCGGCAGGGGTGAGCACCATTCGGCGGCGTCCGAACCCCACAAAGTCCGGCAGGCCGGGATGCGCCCCGACCGCGACGCCGTGCTCTGCGGCCAGCGCCACAGTCCGTTCCATGACGTCGGGATCGCCGGCGTGATAGCCGCAGGCAACGTTGGCGACATCGATGATGCGCATGAGTTCTTCGTCGTTGCCGAACTCGTGGAGGCCGAGGCCTTCACCCATATCGGAGTTCAAAAGCACCCGCCCTGAAATGTCCGTGGAGGTGGCGGGAGTCACATTGGTTTGCATGGGTGCAACGCTACTCAGCAATTCACGCGCCCGATATTGTGCAGCTCGCTGAATCTGCGGGCATCAATTATGGTTATTGCACTGTCCGGCGGGGGAGTCCCGCCGTCGTTGGAGGCCTTCCGTGCGAATTTCAGACTTAGCAGACGACGCCGATCTCAACATCCGCCTCCGTGTTGCAGGTGGCGAAGGCCGCCTGGCGCGTCCCATTACTTGGTGCGCTCCCACCGAGCACATGGATCCCACGCCCTTCCTCAGCGTGAATGCCTTAGTCCTGACCAACGGTATGGGCCTGAACGTCAAGGACTTTAGGATCTGGGACGCTTACGTGGAACGGCTGGTGTCCGTGCCCGTCTCCGCTCTGGCATTCGGCCTGGGCGCGGCGCACACCGAGTTGCCGCTCGGCCTGGTCCAGGCGTGCGAGGCGCGCGGCCTGCCGCTGCTTGAACTCCCGCCGGAAGTCCCCTTCGTGCTGATCATGCGGCACGTGGAGCGGGTCATCGCGACGGAGCGTTATGAGGAACTGCGAAAGGGCTGGGAACTGGCGGACGAATGCACGCGGTTGGCCGCCGAAGGGCATTCCTTGGCGGAGGTTCTGGCGAGGGTGGCGTACGCCGTCAATGCAAGGGTGGCCGTGATTGATCACAATGCATTCGAGCTGGTTTCCGCCGGTGCAGCGCACGGCGAGACGGCGCGGACCGCGCTGCGCCTGCCCAGCGGCGAATCCGAGCAATTCAGGCTTTCCATCGAGGGTATCGAGAGCAGCATTGTGCTTCAGCCCATTCTGGGTCCAGTCGCGGCCGTCATAGCCATGCAGCTGAGTTATACCCTCGGATCGCATTCGCCCTTGCATTCCCGGGAAGCCGCACGCTTTATGGAGGCTCTTTATGAGGACCGCGGCGAACCGTCCGCTCGGCTGCGCCGCTATGCCTTCGAATCCGGGTTCGATCCTGACGGTGGTTGGGCAGCGGTGCTGATCGGCAGCTCAGAAGACGTCGCGCCCGCAAAACTGCGCGCCATCGCCTGGCGCGCCCGGGCGGGACTGCAAGCAGAGTTCGGCACTGTGAGGT
>JBKPJW010000674.1:0-13903 GCA_046730875.1 Actinomycetota bacterium
GGTTGCCTACCCGGCCGTCCACCACCTGACGGCTCCGCTGCGGGCCGCGGCAGCCGCAGCCGGTGACCCGGAGCGCCTGAACCTGTGGGCGGGCACGGGCTGGCAGCGGGCCCAGGCCGGGCCCGTGGCCGGCATCCTGCAGAGCCTCCTGGGCGGCCGCTGAGCTTCCGGGCTCAACTGCCCGAGCGTTCGCGCACGAAGCCCGCCAGCAGTGCCGGCCCGTCGCGGAGCACGAGTTCGCGGAACAACCGCACGGGGTCGGGCTCGGCGTCGGCGCCGCGGCGTTCCCGCCACGCGAGGCCGATCTCGCGGTACGCCAGGGCCGAATCCAGCGGAATCTCCACCCACCCGGGGCCGCCGTCGTCGGCTCCGCTGTCCCGCGACGGGTCTTGCCGCCCCGGTGCCGAACCGCCGGGCGGCAGGATGCTGACGCCGAGCCCGGCCGAGACGAGCCCGCGGACGGTGTGGGAGTCCTGACTCTCGAAGGCGATCCGGGGACGGAATCCTGCCTCCCGGAACAACGCATCGGTCAGCGAGCGCATGCCGTAGCCTGGCCCCATCGCCACGAACGGCTCCTGCCGGATATCGGCGACCCGGGCCCGACGCCGGCCGGCCAGTACGTGCCGGTGGTGCACCACCAGGCGAAGCGGTTCCCGATACAGCGCCGCCGACCCGATGGTCCTGCCCGGCGGGGCAACCGGTGCCGTGAGCGCCAGGTCCGCGGAGCCGGCGGCCAGTTCCGCGAGGCAGCCGTCCCGGGCGCCCTGGCTAAGGTCAAAGGCCGTCTGCGGGTGCCGCGTCCGGAAGGCACTGATAAGCAACGGCAGCATCGCCTCGCCGAAGGTGTGCTGGAATGACACGGCGATCCGGCCCCGAACCACTTCCGATTCGTGCCGGACACTATCCAGCCCGGTTTGAAATTCTGCCAGGGCGGCATCAATGTGGGGCAGGAGCGCCTTGGCCGCCGGGGTCAGCCGGACGCCGCGTCCGTCCCGAATGACCAGGTCCGTCCCCACGATGGCGCTGGCCCGCGCAATTGCCCGGCTCACCGTCGACTGCGGCATGCCCAGGAGCTCGGCAGTCTCGGTAATGTGCTCCGTCCGCCCCAGTTCTGCCAGCAGCGGCAGGAGTGGCAGCAGCTGAACCAGCTGCCTGTGGTCGACGTCCATGCGCCCTTCCCCCCGCCTAAATGTTCCATATCTGCTATCTATTCTATGGAAATCATGCATTGGAAGCATTCCCCGGGGACGTTCTAACCTGAGGTATGCCACGCTTTTCCGCCCCCGCTGGCGTTCCCCCCGCTCCCGCAGGCAATCTGGCAGCTGATCCTGCAGCCAGCGCTGCTGCGTGGGCGGGCCACCCAAAGGGGTCCACGGCCTACCGCCGGATCCTCGCCGGCCTTGCCTTTGCGGGGGTTGCGACGTTCGCCCAGCTCTACTCCACCCAGGCGGTGCTGCCCCTCCTGGCGGCGGATCTGCAGGTCTCGGCCGCCGAGGCCGCACTGACCATCTCCCTGGCGACGGTGGGGCTGGCGCTGACTGTGCTCCCCTGGTCCTTCCTGGCCGACCGGATCGGCCGCGTCCGGGCCATGATGTGGGGCATCTCGGCGGCCACTGTCCTGGGCCTGCTCGTCCCCCTGGCGTCCAGCTTCCCCGTGCTGCTGTGCCTGCGGATGCTGGAGGGCATGGCCCTGGGCGGCATTCCGGCCATCGCGATCGCCTACCTCAACGAAGAGGTCAATAAGGCCCACGCAGCGCTCGCCGCCGGGAGCTATGTCGCCGGGACAACCCTGGGCGGCCTTGCCGGCCGGCTGGTCGCCGGGCCGGTCGGCGAACTGTGGGGATGGCGGGCCGCGGCCCTGGCCGTCTCCGTCCTGGCCACCGCGGCGGCTGTGCTGTTCCTGGTGCTCGTGCCGCGCGCGCAGGGGTTCACCGCCGCGGCCGCCAGCGGCTTCCGCGGCGCCCTGCGCACGCTGGCCGGCCATTCCCGCAACCCCCGGCTGCTGGCTCTGTACGTCCAGGCCTTCCTGCTGATGGGCGGCTTCGTGGCCGTCTACAACTACCTGGGTTTCCGGCTCTCCGGCGAACCCTTCAGCCTGCCGGCCACCGCGATCAGCCTGATTTTCCTGGCCTATCTGTCCGGTACTGTCTCGGCGCGCTGGGCAGCCGGGCTGACGCTGCGGTTCGGCCGGCGCACCGTCCTGATCGCCGGCACTGTGTTGATGGCGGCCGGCCTGGCCCTGACGCTCATCCAGCTGCTGGTCCCGATCCTGGTGGGATTGCTGCTGTTCACCGGCGGCTTCTTCGCGGCACACAGCATCAGTTCGGGCTGGACCGGACTGATCGCCACGACGGGCCGGGCGCAAGCCGCCTCACTATACAACCTGGCCTACTACCTCGGTTCCAGCGTGCTTGGCTGGGCCGGCGGCCTGGTCTTCCAGGCACTGGGCTGGACCGCCCTTGCCCTGACGGTCATCGGGCTTGCGTGCGCGACGGCGGTCATCACCGCCGTCGCGCACCCCGCGTCAGCACCGAAGGGAGCCCCGGCGCCTGCCGGGGGCAAGTCCGCGGCATTCAGCTAGGCCCACCCGCCCCAGCCGGACGCCCGGCCAGGCGAGGCGCCGGACCTGCGGTCTACCGCGTCGCCTCGATCGCCTGCACGAGGTCGGCGACGATATCGGCCGGGTCCTCCAGCCCCACCGAGATCCGCAGCAGGCTCGCGTGCGGCCTGGCCGCGGCTTCGACCGGCCTGTGGGTGAGTCCGGCCGGGTGCTGGATGAGCGTGTCGATCCCTCCGAGGGAGACGGCGTGCGTGATCATGCCGACGGCGGCCGGGATCCGCTCGGCATGCTCGGCGCTGGCGAGTTCAAAGGCCATCAGCGATCCCGGTCCGGACATCTGCGTGCCGATCAGGCCCTGCGGATCGCATTCCGCCAGGCCCGGGTAATAGACCCGTTTCACGAGCCCGTGCCCGGCAAGGGCAACCGCGACCTTTTCGGCGCTGGCCTGCTGGGCACGGACCCGGACCGGAAGCGTTGCCAGCCCGCGGTGCAGCAGGTAGGCCGGCCACGGGGTGAGGATCCCGCCGGTCACGGCCCGGATCTGGCGCAGGCGCACCGCCCATTCGGGGGCTGCCGCCACTACCCCGCCCATGGCATCGCCGTGGCCGCCCAGGAACTTCGTGGCGCTGTGCAGCACCATGGCGGCACCGTGGGTGAACGGTTGCTGCAGCACCGGGCTGGCGAACGTGTTGTCCACCAGCAGCGGCACGCCGTCGGCAGCGGCGGCCACCCGGGCGATGTCCACGAGTTCGAGGGTCGGGTTGGCCGGCGTCTCCAGGATCACCAGGCCGGTGTCCGGCCGGAGGGCGCCGCGGACGCCCTCCGGCGTCGTAAAGGTGACCTCGTTGCCGAGGACTCCGGAGGCGAGCAGGTAGTCGCTGCCGCCGTACAGCGGTCGCACCGCGACGACGTGCTTCTTGCCCGCCGCCACCACCGCGAGCAGCACCGCGCTCAGAGCCGCCATGCCCGTGGCGAAGGCGACAGACTCGGGGGTGCCTTCCAGGACGGCGACGCCAGCTTCGAAACGTGCCACCGTGGGATTCCACAGCCGCTGGTACACGGTACTTTGGCCCTCCACGTGCGAGCCGCCCGTGGCCAAGTGCTCGTAGGCCAGGCCTCCGTCCAGCACAGAGGGAAGCGGCGCCGTCGTCGACAGATCGATGGGAACCGCGTGCACGCCCAGTTCGGTCAGCCCGTCCCGGCCTGCATGTACCGCCAGTGAATCTGCCGCCAGTGAATCTTGAGGAAGCACCCTAACTCCTTACGAATATTCGCCATTGAATTCCGCAAGTATCTGGCAATAATTCGAGCTTTTGTAGGGGTTCTGAATGGAACCGTCGGATAGTGCCGATTATGATGAATAGACAACCCTACAAGGAGGCTCCGTGAGCAGCAGTGCGAAGAATGTTCGGCCGGGAGCCAGCGAACCGCTGGACGCGATCGACGAGCGCCTGCTCGCTGCCCTGGTCGCGGATGCCCGTATCTCCAACAAGCAACTGGCAGAGCTCGTGGGCATTGCGCCGTCGACGGCGCTGATGCGCACGCGCGCCCTGTCGGAGCGCGGCATCATCGAGGGCTTCGAGGCAAAACTGAGCCTCTCCGCGATCGGGCGCTCGGTTCAGGCCCTCATTGCCGTCCGGCTCCGGGCCCACGACCGCGAGCAGATCGACCGCTTCACCTCCCGGGTCCCCAAGCTTCCGGCAGTGCTCTCCACCTTCCACACCTCCGGGTCGGTCGACTACCTGCTGCACATCGCCGTGGCCACCACCGAGGATCTCCGGGACTGGGTTCTGGACAACCTGGCCACCGACCCCGTGGTGGGCCACACCGAAACCACGCTGGTCTTCGACCACATCCAGGGCAACCACGGCCCGCTGCCGTAACCGGCCTGAAGAGGCCCGGTGCTGGCGTAGGTGACGGGCCGAGAGGCTAGGCCCGCCGGCGCAGTGCGGACCTGAGCGTGATCGCCGCCAGCGTCAGCGCCGCGGCAGCGCACAGCGTGACGAAGCCCGCGACGGCGGCCTGCAGCCCCACGATCCCGGCCGCGAGCCCCAGCCCGATCACCGGGAGGGCGCTGCCGAGGTACGTGAGGACGTAGACGGTGCTGATGATCTGGGCGTGTCGTTCAGCCTCCACCCGCCCGGCGACGTCGTTGAAGGCGGTGCGGAAGGCCACGCCCTGCCCCACGCCGGCGGTGATGCTCGCCAGGATCAGCAGCCATGGGCTGCTCCACGCGGCGGCAGCCGCGATCAGCAGGACGGAGACGCCCAGGACGGCCAGGCCTGCGGGCACGGCGTACCGGCCCCTGATGGCCATCAGCTGGCTCAGGGCTGAGGAACCGAGCGTCAGCCCGGCCAGCAGGCCGATCAGCGGCCGCGAATCGGCATGGACAATCTGGGCGAAATAGCCGGGTGCGAGCGAGAGGCAGAAGCCGAAGACCGTGAAGCTCAGGAAGCCCACTGACGAGGCCAGCCAGAAGGCGCCGCGCGCGTCGCTGGAGATAGAGGGCCGCCGCGGCGCCAGGACGCGCAGCGGCTGGGGGCCTGCGTGCAGGCTGATGGCGGGCCGCGCCCTGAGCAGGTAGAGCGGCACCAGCACGGCGGCGAGGACGAAGGAGTGCAGGTAGTACGGCGTCGAGGTCGGGCCTGGAAGGAGCGAAAGCAGTCCGCCGATCGCCGGGCCGGCGGCGACGCCTCCGGCCGAGGCCAGGAGGGTGAACCGGGAAGCCCACTCCGGCCGGCTGGGAAGGAGTTCGCGCAGGGCAGCCGAGCTGGCGCCGGTGGCGAGCGCCACGGCGACGCCCTGCAGCGCGCGCCCGGCCGAAAGGGCCAGGAGGCTGTCCGCGGTGGCAAAGACAAAACCGCCGGCCAGGCCCACCAGGACGGCCAGCATGAGGGCGGCGCGGCGCCCGATGTGATCGGACCAGTGGCCGGCCAGGACCAGCGTGGCGATGAGCGCAAGGACGTAGGCCGAGAACGCGACTGTGACATCGAGCGCAGTAATTCCGAGTTTTGCCTGCAGCAGGGGGTACAGCGGCGTCGCCAGATTCGCGCCGACGAGCAGCGTGAAGATCACGACGCCGGCCATCACGAGCCGCGCGGTGGTGGACGCGTCCCAGCCCCAGCGGTCAGCTGTGGCCGGGCGCATGCGGAGTTCACTGAAGACTGTCATATCCGTGCCCTTGCAAGGTCTCGGGCGGGCTTTTCCTGTTGTGGGGAAACGCCCGGCCCGGGTTTGAAATTCGGTACCTACAGAATGCTGCATTAGTGATCTTTACGGCCAAGTTTCGTGTCAAGATTGAGCAAAACAGTCATTCTCGGGCTGTTGGAGTGAACCGGAGTGATGATTTGAACAGCTTGGACCCCACGGACCTGAAGATCCTGCTGGAGCTGATCCGGGATCCGCGGATCCAGATCGGCGACCTCAGCGACGCCCTGGGCATCGCGCGGAACACTGCCCAGTCGCGCGTGCGGCGCATGCTGCGCTCCGGGGTGCTGCACGACGGCGGCCGCGAGATTGATCTGGAGGCGGTGGGCTACGACGTCGTCGCGTTCGTGACGATCGAGGTCAACCACCGGGAGCTCGACGGCGTCGTGGGGGCCCTGCGGCTGATCGCCCAGGTCCTGGAAGTCCATGAGATTTCCGGACGCGGCGACGTCTGGTGCCGCGTGGTGGCGACGGATACGCACAACCTGCAGGCAGCCCTCCGGTCGATTCTTCGGATCAAGGGAGTCATCCGCACCGAGACCGTGCTGGCGCTGCACACCCACATCCCTTACCGCGCCGAGCCGCTCATCAGCCGGCTCGCCCAAGGCAGCGCCCTAACGTCGGGCCGGTCCGCGTCGCGCCGGGCAGCCTCCGCCGAACCGCAGGCGTAGCGAGGATAATGTCCCGGTGACTATCATCGACAACGCCGTCTACGTTGACGGTATCCGCAGCGCCGAGCCGCGGAACCTTGAGCAGACGTTCGAAACCCTGACCGAGCGCGGCGGAATGGCCTGGATCGGCCTCTACCGGCCCACGCCGGAGGAAATGGCCGCCGTCGCGGCGGAATTCGGCCTGCACGGGCTGGCCGTGGAGGATGCGATATCCGCCCATCAGCGACCCAAGCTGGAGCGCTACGATGACAACCTGTTCACGGTGCTCCGGCCCGCCCGGTACCTGGACGAGACGGAGACGGTGGAGTTCGGTGAACTGCACATCTTCACGGGCCGGAACTTCGTGGTCACCGTCCGGCACGCCGAGACGGAAGTCGTTGGCAACGTCCGGCGCCGGATGGAGAACCGTCCGGACCTGCTGCGCCACGGTCCCGAAGCGGTCCTGTACGCACTCATGGACCAGGTGGTGGATGACTACGCTCCCGTGGTGGCCGGCCTGGAAAACGACATCGACGAGATCGAGGATCAGCTCTTCAGCGGCGACCCCCTGGTCTCCCGGCGGATCTACGAGCTCGCCCGGGAGGTCATCCATTTCCAGCGAGCCATTCACCCGCTCCCGGCAATGATGGAACAGCTCCGGCGGGGCTTCGAGAAGTACCGGGTGAACAGCGAACTGCAGCACAGCCTTCGCGACGTCGAGGACCACGTGGAGCGGGTGATCTCCCGCGCCGATTCATTCCGTGACCTGCTGCAGAACGCGCTCACCCTTGACGGGACCCTGACCGCCAACCGCCAGAACGAGGTCAGCGCGCAACAAAACGAGCAGGTCAAGAAGATCTCGTCGTGGGCCGCGATCTTCTTCGCACCGACATTCGTGGCGGGGCTGTATGGCATGAATTTCGACTACATGCCGGAGCTGCACTGGACGCTGGGCTACCCCATGGCGATCGGGCTCATGGTGGGCACCGGGGCGCTGATGTACGCAATCTTCAAGAGGAAGGGCTGGCTCTAGCCAGACGAGCGCCGGCTCCGGGCCTGGACCGCGAGCCGCCTGAAGGCCAGCACAAAGAGCACTTCCACGAGCACCATGAGCCAGAACAGCAGCCACTTCCCGCTGCCGATGAAGACGATAACCCCGGTGAGGACCAGAATGCTTCCCAGCGCCAGGGAGTAGACCGCAAATCCGAAGGCAACCCGGGCGCTGCGAACGCCCGTCCGCAGGCCGAAGCCTTGCGGCTCCCCGCCGGGGTAGCCGGCAACGCGGTCCGGGCCGGCGGGCTTGAGCCTGTCGAACTCCTCCCACGGGTCGCGGTCCTGCTCCTGATCGGTCATGCTCCCATTATCCCGCGGACCCGGCCCCGTAGTGCCCCGGCCGTTGGGCCTAAATGTCATCTCCACATTCGGGTCGGGGCGCGGCAGCCACCTCCACATTCCGCTAGGCGGCGCGGACGTCAACCTCGCCGGCCTGCGCGCCGTCGCTGCCGAAAACCAGCTGCCGGTTGGCGATTTTTTCGCTGAAGAAGCGGTCATGGCTGACCACGAGCACCGCCCCCGGGAAGTGGAGCAGAGCCCGTTCCATCACCTGGGTGCTGGACATGTCCAGATGGTTGGTGGGCTCGTCCAGGAGCAGCACCGAGGCCCCCGAGAGCAGGCACTGGGCCATGGCGACGCGAGCTTTCTGCCCGCCCGAGAGGTTGCCGATCTTCTGTTTGAGGTCGGCCTCGGAGAACTGGAACATCGCCAGGAACCTGTTGACAGACTTCTTCGTGGCGCTGAAAGCCAGGCTGTCCGGTAAGGCGTTGACCGCGTGCGAAACGGTATCGGCGTCGTCGAGCTCTTCCAGCATCTTGTTGTACGAAACAAAACCCGGCCCCTTGGCCCAGGCCACGTCGCCGGAATCCGCCGGCTCCTCGCCGGTCAGGACTTTCAGCAGCGTGGACTTGCCGCTGCCGTTGGAGCCCAGGACCACAATCCTGTTGCCACGGCGGATCTCAAAGCTCAGGTCCTCGAATAGCACGTTGTCGCCATAGGACTTGCTGAGCCCCTCGACCCGGCAGAGGACATCCTTCACGTGCAGGCCGCCGTAGATCTCCGTGACGATCTGGTCGACGGGCCGGGGCGTGCGTGTCTTCTTGATCTTGGCCAGCTGCGCACCCAGCCCGCGGCTGGCGGCCTTCGCGGCCTCGCGGCGGTCGGCGATGCCCTCCGCTTCAAAGGCCAGGAGCTCGGACTCATGGACGAACTGCGCCTCGAGCGTCTTGAGCCGGAACTGCTTCTGGACGACGTACTCGGCAAAGTTGCCCGGGTATTCGTGCAGGTGGAAGTTCTCCACCTCGATGATCCGCGTGACCACCGCGTCGAGGAACTTCCGGTCGTGCGAGACGATGATCGCCGCGCCCCGGAAATCCCGGAACCAGGACTCGAGCCATTCGACGCCGGCCACGTCCAGGAAGTTGGTGGGTTCGTCCAGGAGCAGGACGTCCGGGCCTTCGAGCAGGATCTTGGCCAGGGCGGCGCGGTTGCGCCAGCCGCCGGATAGTTCGTCGATAGCGCAGGTCCGGTGGGCCTCGCTGAACCCCAGCGTTGTCAGGACGGTGTCGATGCGCCGCTTGTAGTCCCATCCGTCGAGCCGGTCCATGTCCTCGAACAGCTCGGCCTGGCGCCGGATCAGCCGGTCCAGCTCGGCGCCGGCCGGGTCCAGGGCAATCGCGGCGTCGATGGCCGCAAGTTCGGCCTCGGCGGCCTTGATCTCGACGAACAGGCCATCGAGCACCTCAAGGATGGCAACCTCGCCGTCCAGCTCGGAAAACTGGGAGAAGTACCCCACCCTGGTTCCCTGCTCCACGGTGACCGTTCCGGCGTCCGGGGAGACCTGGTCCAGGATGAGCTTGAGGATGGATGTCTTCCCGGAGCCGTTCTTGCCGATCAGGCCCACCCTGTCACCTGGTTCCAGGCGGAAGAACGCCTCGCGGAGGATCTGCGTGTTGTCAAAGCGGACAGCGACGTCGTGCAGCCGGATCAGGCTCACTGCTGAGCGAGACGGTTGCGGACGATTTCGCTGACGGCCTTGCCGTCGAAGCGCCCGGCCACCGTGGCGGTGACGGGCTTCATCACTGCCCCCAGCTGACGCATGGACAGGTCGACGCCGTCGGCCTTGAGCGCCGCGATCGCCTCGTCCACGATCGACTCAACTTCGGCCGCAGTGAGTGGCTGGGGCAGGTACGCCTCGATCACCTCGGCCTCCGCGATCTCGGCGGCGGCACGCTCGGCCTCGCCGGCTTCAGTGTAGATACGGGCTGTGTCGCGGCGCTTCGCGGCTTCCTTCTGAAGGAGCGTAGTCACCTGCGCGTCGTCCAGCACGATTGGCGTCTTGCCCGACTTCTCCCGGGTTTCGATCTCGCCCAGGACGTTGCGCACAGTGGTGAGGGCGACTTTGTTCCGGTCCTTCATGTGGCTCACGACATCGGCGTGCAGGCGTTCTTTCAGGGTGGTCATTGTTCTCCTAGCGTTACTACCTAGGCTAGCGGCAGAACCCGTTGGACCCGATCACGGAGAGAATCCGCTGGGCTTCCTGGTCTGAGACAGCCGGGACGTCGCCTCCGGTGAAGGCCGCCTTTGCGGTGGCAATGAGCTGGTCCTCCGAGGATTGGCCCAGCAGGCGGCCGCACAGGCTGCGGGCCTTGTCCACTGCCTGGTCGTTTGAGAAGCGGGGGTTGATCTTGGCCAGCGATGCCAGGAGTGCCTCCTGCTCGGCCGCGTCCGGATTGGGAAGCGAAGCCGCCAGGCCCGCGGACGGGCCGGCGGACGGGCTCGCGGCGGCGGGCTCCGGGCTCGGGGAGGCGGAGCAGGCGGCGGTGAGCAGGAGAGTCAGCAGGGCCATCGCGATTGCAGTGGTGTTCTTCATGGTTCGTGGCCTTTGTCTGCACTGGATGCCGGCAATTTTCGTTTGCCGAGCTGGTTTGCCGGGCGGGTTTGGGCGCTGGTTTTGCCGGGCAGGGTGCTGCGCTGGCGCGGCCACCGCGCCGATCATGCACGCTCACCATCTCATGAAATCTCTTTTGCCTCGAACCCGAGGCCGCCGTCACCAGAACACCGTGCAGTTGTTCCAATTGTTGGATGAGTGGCGTAGCGTGACCCTCGTCACATTCGGTTGAGGACTGGTATCGGCATACTTCGCTTCGAAAGAAGGATTCCATGGATCGCCGGACATTTCTCACTGCAATGCTGGCTGCCCCCGCCGCGGCCGGGGCCAGCTTCGCGGCCACAGTCCCAGGGCCGGTTCCGGCCGTGTCCGCACAATCCGTTACCCGGACAGCCATCTCCAGACACCGGGCCCTCAAAGGCGCAGCCCACGGCGGCGATGATGCGCTGGCACTGAGGCAAGTCCGAAGTCTCAGGGCCGACTGGTACTACTCCTGGGGTTCGGCCTACACCATCACCACCAGCCCGAGCTTTGTCCCGATGGTGTGGGGAACGAATGCGTTGCTCCGGAGGGACGCCCTGGGCGATGTGGCCAGGCAGCTTCCTCAGACCAGGACCAAGCACCTCCTGGCCTTCAACGAGCCCGACCACTCTGCCCAGGCCGACATGTCTGTCGATGAGGCTATCCGACTGTGGCCCCGGCTTCAGTCGACCGGGCTGCGGCTGGGATCTCCGGCCACAGTCGATGTCCGCAGCCCGTGGCTGGAGCATTTCATGTCCAGGGCGAGGCGGGCGAACCTCCGCGTCGACTTCATGACGATGCATTGCTACACCTCGCCGAACGCAGGAAGCTTCCTCGCAAAGCTCTGGTATTTGCATTACAAGTATGGCCGGCCGGTCTGGGTCACGGAATTTGCCGTTTCCGACTGGGCTGCAACCCCGTCACGCCCGTCCAGGTATACGGTCCGCGAGACCGGCCAGTTCATGCAGACTGCGGTCGCCGGCATGCGCGCGATGCCCTTCGTAGAGCGCTTTGCGTGGAAAACCAGGGAGCCCGGCGACCCCGCAATGGGTCCCTCGGCGCTCTATCAGACGAACGGTCAAGTGACATCAATCGGCAGGCTGTACGCCTCCCTTTGATCAGCTGCAGCATCAAGTTCGGCCTCGCCGTCCTAATCCGGGACTCCGACGGCCAGGAAGTCGCTGCCCGCGTCGCCGACGAGGATGAGATCCGCATGGCCGTCGGCAGCTACATCTGCTAAACGCAGGCGTCGCATTCGCAACCAGACCTGCCCTCACTCGACGGCGGGGCCTTCTTTTTGACTCCGGGGAGGCGTTTGTCCTGTCCAAGGTTTTCTCGGGCACCCGTGACTAAACTCCGGGCATCCCGATTGTCCATTTGATGGATTAAAGGGCATGCGGGGCACACGCCCTCGGCAGAGGTTGTGGTTTTGGGGGCACCAATTTCTCTCGGCAGGAGCATGACATGAAAATTCGAACGAGCATCACAGGCCTGGCAGTCCTCGCCCTGCTGGCCGCCACCGGCACCGTACCGGCATCCGCGGCCCCGGAAGCACCGCTGGATTCGACAGCCGTCGCTCCCACCCCGGAGAACGCCAAGAAGGCGGAGCGCATCTCCAGGGAGGTTGCAAACTCGGCCAACCCCAGGGCTGCGGAGAAGGCGCTCAGCGCATCCGACCGGGCCCTCCTCAAAGCCTTTAACACCGTCACCCGCATCATTGACCTTCCTGAGGTCAAGACGCCCGCGGCCGGACCCGGCGCGGCTCCGGCGCCAGTCACAGGAGACGGACCCACCATGACGCTCATGGCCGCAGGCGGCTGCTGGAACATCTCAGGCGCCCACATCGCAACCAATGTGTTTGGATCCTGGCTTTACAGGATGACGGTCAGCGGCGGCTTCTGCACCACCGGCTCATACGTCTATTCGAGCTGGTTTAACGGAACGTGGGGCGAAACATTCTGGATCGGCTGGCGCGACGGCGGCCAGACGTACAGCAACGCCGTCATTTCAGGCGGCTCAGCTAGAATTGTCGGCCAACGGGCCTTCTACTACGGCGCGGGCGGCTGGGACGTCCAGTCCGCCAGGCCGTGCGTTCGGGTGATCGGCTACTGGAACGGCGGAACGGGAGCGGACAGGTCATGCAACCCGTGGTAACCCCAAAGTCAGGCCGGGTTCCGGCCTCAACGTATTTCCTGATCGCTGCAGCGGCGCTCCTGCTCATCCCCGTGTTCCCAATAACCGGTGTGTCTGCGGCGCTGTCTGCGACCGGCCTGATCCTGGCTCTCCGTGAGGCTCCGGGGAGGAACCGCGTCATCGCCATCGTGCTGGCATCGGTCCTCCTGGGAGCGGCAGTCGGCATCACCCTGCTGTCGCTCCAGACCGGGGTCATCGAACCCCCACCGACCGTCGAGCCGCGATAGGTTACGACCGATAGATCATTTTCTAGAAGAAAGGCCCGCTGGCGGGGCCTTTCCGTGTTCGAGCTCAGCCAACGAAGACGTGGTTGATCCCGTACGGGACTGACGTGACTTCGAACTGTCCGGAAACCGTGCGGCCTGCGCGGCGGGGCGCCCCAAGCAATGCCAAACTGTCAGGATGGTCGTGCCGATAACCGGCTAGATAGTTCCGGGAAATTGCTTGACGGTTGACTTCAAATGCTCGAGCGCGGCCCGGTCCTCGTCGGTGGGTTCGGTCCGGTCGATAGTGAGCGACTGCACCATGTGGCCCAGGTCAGCCCGCGTGATCACGCAAAGTCCGGCGTCCACCGTGAGCGTCGCCTTGTATAAAGGCGATTCAAGGCTCGTCAGCGGCACGACCCACAAGCCTTCATCCCCGTGATCGGCCACCCGGCATCGAGCTGCCAGTCATCATTGACCCTGCCCAGAAACGTTGAATGACGGGGCAGCACCAGGGACCAGGGCGGTCTGCGGGGCGGGTTCGTCATGGCCGGCCCATCCTCGGCCGATCCGTCGGTGATGATCCTCGACCCGTACGGGGTGAGCTGGAAGTCCGCAGCCCCGTCCATCCTGATGTCCCAGTAGCCGCGCGTGTAGTAGCGGAACGTGCCGCGCTCCCCCTCCGGCCCCGCATAGATTTGGAAGTCGGTGGCGAAGCTGCCAGCGAGGAATGCCGGTTCGGCTTCGGCCAAGAGTCCTATGAGCTGCCTGTGGTTCGGCACCATCGCTCTCCCCCAAGAGTCCGGAAGCTGCCGGCAGGCGCCGGCGGCTGTGCCGCCAACCTAGCACGCGAAGCACAGCCGCGGCGCAGCTCTTCGGAAAAAAGACTCGGCTATGATGCCAGGGAACTGCCCGGCTGGCGCCGCACACATAGTGCTTATGAAAATCACTGTCCTGTTCAGCGGGCGATGAGCGCCCCGCTGGTCCGGGACACGGTCGTGTAACCGAGCCGGGAGCCCGTGACGCGGACAGTGATCTTGCTACCCTTATCGGCGGTCCGGACCTTGTACGTCGAACACCAAGCCCCTGAGATCGGGACGCCGTTGCGGAGCCAGCGGTACTTGCA
>JBKPJW010000675.1:0-1055 GCA_046730875.1 Actinomycetota bacterium
GTTCTGCACAACCACGCTCGTCAACGAACCCGCCACCACCACCGCCTTTGTGGCCATCCTGGCACTCGCGCTGATCATCGATCTGTTGTGGAAGCGCACCAGAAACCGCCGAACTAGCACCCCAGAAACCTGACGTAAAGAGGAGATGGGGCCTATTCCGGGCTGATTCCAAAGTCCATGCTGTAGGCACCGAGCACGTTTTGTGAGAGGGGGCAGTGGCATGTTCCATGAGTCAATTACTCGCCCCAGGCGGTTTAGCTCCGCCTGGCCCGTGGCCTCCACCAGGGGGCATCACGGGATGTGGCTCCCGTGAGCGAACAGGCGGTGTCCCGGGCCAAGGCACCTCCGGCCGTGTGGATCTCCTGGGTGGCGCTGGCGCTGATGACCACCAGTTCGGTGGCTAGTCTGCGAGCGGCCCCCACCATGGCCGTTTACGGCCTTGCCTCAGTCTTCCTCTACGTGGTTCCCGCGATCGTGTTCCTCTTGCCCACCTCCCTCGTGTCCGCTGAGCTGGCGTCCGGGTGGAAGGGCGGTATTTATAAGTGGGTAGCGCTGGGCATCTCCAAGCCGATGGGCTTTCTGGCGGTGTGGTGCCAGTTCGCCATGACGATCTTCTACTATCCGACCCTGCTGGGGTTCGTCGCGAGTACGCTCGCCTACGTTTTCAACCCGGCGCTGGCCAGCAGCGGGGTGTGGACGGCCCTGGTGATCGTGGTCGCCTACTGGTCCGGCGTTTATGTCTCATCCCGCGGCACGAAGGGCGTGGCTGGTCTGGCCAGCGGCGGCCTGATCATCGGCACCCTGATCCCTGGCTCCGTGCTCGTCATCCTGGGCGCAGTCTTCCTCGGCCAGGGCAACCCGTCCGCCGCCCCGATGACCGCGGCGAACTTCTTCCCCGAGTGGGCGGGCCTGGCGAGCCTGGTGCTGATCGTGAACAACTTCCTGTCCTACAGTGGCATGGAGATGAACGCGGTGCACGTGTCGTCGCTGAAGGACCCGGCCAAAGAATATCCGAAGTCGATGTTCCTGGCGATGGGACTCGTACTGCTCATCTT
>JBKPJW010000676.1:0-10773 GCA_046730875.1 Actinomycetota bacterium
AGTCCACGCCCAGTGACTGCAGGACCTGGGCCTCGACGAAGTGCCCGATCCGGGCCTTGGCCATGACCGGCACGGAGACGGCCGCGATGATCTGATCGATCATGTCCGGATCGGACATCCGGGACACGCCGCCCTGGGCGCGGATATCGGCCGGAACGCGTTCCAGCGCCATCACGGCCACGGCACCGGCGTCTTCGGCGATGCGGGCCTGCTCGGCGTTGACGACGTCCATGATGACGCCGCCCTTGAGCATCTCCGCCATGCCGCGCTTGACGCGGTTGCTGCCCGTGACGTTCTTCGCGGACGCGCCGGCTTCGCTGCTTACATCAGGTGTAGACACAAAAACCCCTATGGGTAGATAGATGACCTCGCCGGGGCGCGGACGGCACGTTCATGCCGTCTTTCGCACACTCCGGATTACCGGATCCATTGGCCGGTAAAGCTAATACTAGCCCCCGCCCGGGGGCACGGCAGAATTCTGGTTACGGTGGCCGGACCCCGCTCAGGGCCGGGGATTCGGCGCACCCGCCGGGCCCTGTGTGGCGCGCTCAGGCGGGCCGTTCCGAGGCGGTGCCTTCGGGTTCCGCCAGGGACTGGCGGTGGACTGTCACGATGCGCTGGATCACCGTCACCAGGCTCGCAATTGCGAGCAGGCACAGCGTTCCCAAGAGTACGACGGAGGGCATGCCCAGGCCGGTCAGTCCCGTAACCACGAGCACGGAAACGAGCCGTTCGGCGCGCTCGGCGATGCCGACATTGGCGTGAAAACCTAGAGCTTCGGCCTTAGCCCGCGCGTAGGAGACCACCATGCCCAGCACGAGGCAGACGATGGCGGCAATCGCGATCGGCGGGTTGGCGCCCCCGGTGAAGAACCAGACGGCCAGGCCGGCGAAAAGGGCGCCATCGGCCACGCGGTCCAGAGTGGAATCCAGGAAGTTGCCCCACCGGCCGCCGCGATGCTGCATCCGTGCCATGATCCCGTCAATGACGTCGGAGAAAATGAACGCCGTGATGAACAGGGTCCCCCACAGGAGCTGCCCGAGCGGATAGAACACGAGCGCGCCGATCACCACGCCCAGGGTTCCGACCACCGTCACGGCGTCCGGAGACACCCCGATCCTCAGCAGCCAGCGGGCGATGGGAGAAAACAGGGCGGTGAAGAAGCCGCGGGCGTGCCTGTTAAGCATCCTTCGCTCCGGCTGTTTCTTCCTGCCCGGGCGTCTCCTGCGGCCACGCGTCAGCCACCTGCTGGCGAACCTCGCCGAGGGTCTGCGTGATCGCCTTGGTCTGGGCAATGATGGGGAAGAAGTTCCCGTCCCCGCCCCAGCGCGGCACCACATGCTGGTGCAGGTGGCCTGCGATGCCTGCCCCGCCGGTGACCCCCTGGTTCATGCCGAGGTTGAACCCGGACGGGTTGGCGACCTTGCGCAGCACCCGCATGGCCGTCTGGGTCAGCTCGGCGAATTCCGCAGTTTCCTCGACCGTGAGATCGGTGTAGTCGGGGATGTGCCGGTACGGGCAGATCAGCAGGTGGCCGGGGTTGTACGGGAAGAGGTTCAGCACCACGTAGCTGGTCCTTCCCCGGTACACGATCAGAGAATCCTCGTCCCCCCGCTCCGGTGCGGCGCAGAACGGGCAGTCGTCCGGGTTCTTGAACTGGTGCTGGCCGCCCTTGATGTACGCCATCCGGTGCGGGGTCCAGAGGCGCTGGAAAGCGTCCGGGACCCCGGCCAGGCCGAAGTCGTCCGTCACGTCGTGGTCGTCCGGATACTCCGGTCCGGCCCCTGTGGTTTCCTGCACGCGCTGCCCTTCCCTAGGCCTAGCTGGTCCGGTTGCGGACAGCGTCAACGATCCGCTGGACGGCCTCGGCCACGGGCACGCCGTTGTCCTGGCTGCCGTCGCGGAAGCGGAAGGACACCGCTCCCGCCTCGGCGTCGTCCCCGCCGGCGATCAGCACGAACGGGATCTTGTCCTTGCTCGCGGTGCGGATTTTCTTCGGGAAACGGTCCGAGGAGATGTCCACCTCGGCGCGGATGCCGGCCGCCTTGAGCTTGGCCACGACGTCGAACATGTAGTCGTTGAAGGCCTCCGCCACCGGGATGCCGACCACCTGCACGGGGGCCAGCCAGGCGGGGAAGGCACCGGCGTAGTGTTCGGTCAGCACGCCCATGAAGCGTTCCACCGAGCCGAAGAGGGCGCGGTGGATCATCACGGGCCGCTGCCGGGTGCCGTCGGCGGCCTGGAATTCGAGCTCGAAGCGTTCGGGCAGGTTGAAGTCCAGCTGGATGGTGGACATCTGCCAGGTGCGGCCGAGCGCGTCCTTTGCCTGGACGGAGATTTTGGGGCCGTAGAAGGCGGCTCCGCCCGGATCCGGAACGAGTTCCAGTCCGGAGGCCTCGGCGACTTCGGCGAGGGTGCGGGTAGCCTCGTCCCACGCCGCGTCGTCGCCGACGAACTTGTCCTCGTTCTTGGTGGAGAGCTCGAGGTAGAAATCGTCCAGGCCATAGTCCTTGAGCAGGCCCAGGACGAAGTTCAGCGTGCCGGTGAGCTCGTCCTTCATCTGCTCGCGGGTGCAGTAGATGTGGGCGTCGTCCTGGGTCATGCCCCGCACGCGGGTCAGGCCGTGGACCACGCCGGACTTCTCGTAGCGGTAGACCGAGCCGAACTCGAAAAGCCGCAGCGGCAGCTCGCGGTACGACCGTCCCCGGGAGCGGAAGATCAGGTTGTGCATGGGGCAGTTCATCGGTTTGAGGTAGTAGTCCTGGCCGGGCTTGCGGACCGTGCCGTCCTCATTCAGTTCCGCGTCGATGTGCATAGCGGGGAACATGCCCTCGCGGTACCAGTCCAGGTGGCCGGAGACCTCGTAGAGATGGCCCTTGGTGATGTGCGGGGTGTAGACGAACTCGTAGCCGGCGTCCACGTGGCGCTGCCGGGAGTAGTCCTCCATGGCCTTGCGGATGATGCCGCCCTTGGGGTGGAACACCGGCAGGCCCGAGCCGAGCTCGTCCGGGAAGGAAAACAGGTCCAGCTCGGCGCCGAGCTTGCGGTGGTCGCGGCGCTCGGCCTCGGCAATGCGCTCCTGGTAGGCCTTGAGGGCATCCTTGGTGGGCCAGGCGGTGCCGTAGATCCGCTGCAGCTGCTGGTTGTTCTGGTTGCCCAGCCAGTAGGCAGCCGAGGACCGGGTCAGCGCAAAGGCGTTGGAGATCAGCTTGGTGTTCGGCAGGTGCGGGCCGCGGCACAGGTCGCACCAGACGCTGTCGCCGCTCTTGCGGTCCACGTTGTCATAAATGGTGATGTCACCGGCGCCCACCTCGACGTTGACGCCCTCACCGGCCTCGGCGGCGTCGTTCTTCTTGCCCAGCAGTTCGAGTTTGTAGGGTTCATCCTTCATCGCCTCGCGGGCCTCGTCCTCGGAAACGACGCGGCGCACGAACTTCTGGTTTTGGTTGATGATCTTCTGCATCATCTTTTCGAGCTGGCGGAGATCCTCCGGGGTGAAGGGTTCCGCGACGTCGAAGTCGAAGTAGAAGCCGTCCGTGATGTAGGGGCCGATGCCGAGCTTCGCGTCCGGCCGCAGCTGCTGCACGGCCTGGGCCATGACGTGGGCCGTGGAGTGGCGCAGGACGTCGAGTCCGTCCGGGGAATCAATGGTGACGCCCTCGACGGCGGCATCCTCGGGAAGGGGCTGGTCCAGGTCCTTCAATTCGCCATTGACGCGGGCTACAACGACGTCGCGGCGCTCAAAGAAGAGTTCCGCGCCGGTGGTCCCGGTAGTCACCTTGGTCTCTTCGCCGTCGACGAGAAGGGTGATCTGCTGGGCATCTGACACGGGTGTCTCCTATTCAAAGTTAAGGCTTCGTAGCTTGTGGCATACGGGGACCACAGCCAGCCTCGTCCATGCTATCGGTTTAGGAAGGGGCCAACCAACGCGCCACGGGCCCCGCCGCACCGCCGGGGCGGCGCCGCGGCGGCGGTGCGGCGAAGCGTGGGCAAGGAAGGGTGGGCAAGGAAGGGTGCACAACGAATGGCGCTCAGCCGCCCAGCCCGGTGATGGCGAGGTTCCTGCTGATTCCGTCCAGGGGGCCGGGCAGCTCCGGCTCGCGGTAGTCAGGGCTCCCGGAAGCCGGGACCGGGAACGGCAAGGTCTCCAGGCGGCTGAGGTCCCAGGCCATACTGGCGCTGATGCTGATCCCCCGCGGCCCGGTCCGTCGGGTGGTCCCGCGGATCAGCAGCAGGCGGGTGCCGAACAGCAGGGATCCGGCCTGCTCCTGCGCTTCGTGGAAGAAGACCGAATCCACGCAGCCCGTGCCGTCGTCGATGCTGATGAACACCACCCGCCGGCCGCCCCGCATGGGCGGGGTCTGGGTGGCTACCCGCACCCCCGCCACCAGCACTTCGGTACCGTTGCGCAGTCCCAGCAGCCTGTCCGCGGTAATGACACCCAGCCGGTCCAGCAGCGGACGGTGGCTGGTCATGAGGTGCTCGCTGACATCCACCGCCATCAGGTCCAGTTCCGCCCGGACGTTGTCCACCATGCTGGGGGCGGGCAGCACTGCCTTCAGGTTCCTCAGTTCCACATCCCCCAGCGGCAACGCCAGCTGGCCCTCGATGACCTCCACCCCCTTCCGCTGATTCCGGGCCTGGAGCTTCTGCAGGTGCTGGACCAGGTCCGCCCTGTTGGCGGCTCCGCCGGACGCCCGGTGCAGGGAGTCGAAGGCGCCCAGCTGGGCCAGGCGCTGGATGCTGGGCCTGCTCAGCCGTGAGCGGGCGCGCAGGTCCGCCAGGGAATCGTAGGGCTGGCCGGCCACTATCCGTTTCAGCTCGGCGCCGGAGAGCCCGAAGATGCCGTTCAGGCTCAGCCGAATACCCAGTTTCCCCTGGTCCGGCCCGGATTCCACCCGTTCTACCCGGTACTCGGCCTGGCTCCGGTTGATGTCGAGGGGCAGGATGGGGATGCCCAGCCGGCGGGCCTCGGCCACGAGCAGGCGTTTGGGGTACATGCCGGGGTCGTGTTCCCAGAGTCCGGCAAGAAACGCCTCCGGGTGGTGCGCCTTGAGCCAGGCCGACTGGTAGGTGGGCACGGCAAAGGCGGCTCCGTGGGCCTTGCAGAACCCGAAGCTGCCAAAGGCTTTCAGCGTCCCCCAGACCTTGTCCACAACCTCGGGACTGTAGTTCCGGACCCGCGCCTCCTTCCGGAAGAACTCCTCCACCTTTATTTCCAGCACCTCGTTGCCCAGCGCCCGGCGGAACTCGTCGGCGCGCGCCAGGCCGCATCCGGTCATGACGTCGAAGGTCTTGAGGATCTGTTCGTGGAAGACGGTGACCCCGTGGGTCTCCTGGAGGACCGGCTTGAGGTCAGGATGCGGGTAGACCTCGGGGGCGAATCCATGCCGGTGCTCCAGGAATGGCCTGACCATGTCGGATTTCATCGGCCCCGGGCGGAAGAGCGAGATGTCAATGATGAGGTCGTTGAATTCCCGAGGCGCCATCTTGCCGATCAGTTCGCGCTGCCCCGGGGATTCGATCTGGAAGCAGCCCAGGGTGTGCGTGCTGCGGATCAGTTCAAAGGTTGGTTCATCATCGAGCGGGACCGTGTTGAGGTCGATGTGCCCGTCCTCGGCGATGTAGTCCGGACCCGTCCCGTCCGGACCGGCCGGATGCGCGCCGGCGGCCACCACCTCCGCCTTGGAGGGGTGGAGCCGGATCACTTCCCGGACCGCAAAGGCCATGGCGCTCTGCATCCGGACGCCCAGGACATCGAGTTTGAGCATGCCCATGGGGTCCATGTCGTGCTTGTCGAACTGGCTCATCGGCAAGCCCAGGCCGCTGGGCTGCACGGGGGTGCGGTCCAGCAGGGTGGCATCGCCGAGGATAACCCCGCACGGGTGCATAGAGATGTGGCGGGGCAGCCGGTCCAGCCGTTCCGTGAGGTCCACCAGCAGGTCCAGCTGCTGGTTTTCGGTGAAGTCGCGCTGTTCCACCCGGTAGGCAAATTCCTTCAGCTCGGGTTTTTCCACCAGGGCTTCGCGGAAGTTCCGGGCGGAGAACCGCCATAGCTGCTTGGCGATCTCCCCGACCTCGCCGTCGTCCATGCCCAAGGCAAGGCCGGCGTCACGCACGGCACCGCGAGCGCGGTAGCCGTTCTGCATGCTCATCAGCGTGACGCGTTCTGCCCCGAAGCGCTCAAAGATCTTCCGGTAGACGTTGTGCCGTTCCGCGCTTTCAACGTCGATGTCGATGTCGGGCAGCGTGGCGCGGTCGCGCGAGAGGAAGCGTTCAAAGATGAGGTCGTGCTGTAGCGGGTTCACCTGGCTGATGTCGATCAGGTAGTTGACCAGGCTTGAGGCGCCCGAACCGCGTGCGGCGGCCCGGACGCCCATGCCCAGGATCATCCGTGAGACCTCTGCGACAGTCAGGAAGTAGGAGGCGAAGCCCAGCGAGTCGATGATCCGGAGCTCGTGCCCCAGCCGGGTCCGCATCTGCTGTTCCTGCTTCCCGGAAACTCCGGGGAAGCGGCGGCCGATGCCGGCCTCACAGCGCAGCGTCAGTTCGGTGAGTGCGTCGCCGGCGATCCCGATCACGCCGGCTTCCGGGACCACGGGCTGTTTCCAGCCCATATCGGCCGCAGGATCCATCCGGCAGCGGTCCGCGAGCGCCTCGGTCTGGGCCAGGAGCCGCCTGAGATCCGCCGTGCCGTACCCGGCGGCGTGGATGATTTCTTTGCCCAGTTGCAGCATCTGGGCCGCCGATTTGAGCCAGCCCTGACCGTTGGGCTGCAGCAACGGGGCGGCGGAGAGCTCGGGAAGGGATTTCAGCGTCCGGGCCGAGTCCAGCACATCGGCGGTGGCCGCGCCGTCCTCGGCCACATACCGTACGGCGTTGCTCAGCACGGCAGGAACCCCGTATTCTGCGGCAAGTTTGAGCATGCGCACCGCGTGGGCGGTGCTCAGCGGTTCCCCCGGCGGGCTGAGCTGGGACACAACCTCCGCCGCCAGCGTCCCGGCGGGCATGGCGTCCAGCCAGCGTTTGAACAGGGTGCGGGGCCGCAGGTACCGCCGGCCGCCCATGGCCCGGCCGACGTCGGAGTCCGGGCCGATCAGCACGGTCAGGACCGGCTGCAGCGTTTCCGGGTGCAGCGTGCGCGAGGCAAGCTCTGCCCGGGTGACGGCTACCGGCACCGCTCCCCCGGCCTTGCCCGTAGTGCGGGCGTGGGCGTCGGAGATCAGCCGGCACAACGCGCGGTAACCGGCGCCGTTGTTGTGCCCGTGCGCCAGCACGACGACGCGTCCACCGAGCTGGGTGCGGTGGTCGCCGTCGTCGTCAAAGACCGCGAGGTCCACCCCGACGATCGCATCCAGCCCGGCGGCCATGCACGCCTTCAAATGCTTGACCGTTCCGTACAGGCCGTCGCGGTCCGTGCAGGCCAGCGCAGTGGCGCCGTCGGCGGCTGCGGATGCGGCCAGTTCTTCCGGCCACGAGACACCGTAGTGGGCGCTGAAGGCGGTGGAGACATGCAGGTGCGTGAAGTTCATGCTGATTCGGACCTTCGGAGGGGCTGCAGGGCGTCATGGATCCTCAGGAGCCGCCACCGGCCGCTGCCGATATGCCGGGTCAGGTCAAGGGTGAGGGTGGACTCTGCGGCATCCTCGCCGTCGGCACGCACCTGGACCCGCCAGATCTCGTGGTCCACCAGGCCCGGCCCGCTCCCGAGCGGCGCCCGGCTTTCCTCCGCCCACCACTGGCGGCGCTCAAACCAGCGGACAGGTTCCGCGCAGACGGTGTAACGCCGGCCCGCCCACTCCAGGCGCAGTGGCTGACCGGCGGCCGTGCAGGAGACATCCACGGACTCGCTGAACATGCCCACTTTGCCTCCCGACCCCGTCCGGGCTGGAGCCGGCCCAGTCCCCGCTTCGGCTTTCCGCTATTAGCGCTACTAGCGCTGCTAGCGATACCTAACTACTTACTACCTGCTACATACCTATCTACTACATATTCGAACATATCTTCGAATAAAAGTAGTCTACGCCGGGGCGGCGACAAAACCCAGATCAGGGGTGGACGGACGCAGATGCAGGTAGCAGGATTGAGCCATGAGCTCCCATAACGCACTCCTGAAGCACGTAAGAATCGCCGCCAAGGATTCAATCTTGGTGGCGACTTTTGATATAGACGGCAACATACCCGGCCAGGGCGCATACGTGGTGGGACTCCTGGCGGCAACCCCGGACTACTCCCACCAGCGCAGAATGGGGATCGAGTTCATGAATGGTGAAGCGGTCTCCTTCTTCTGCTTCAGCCATGACGGCACCGAGGAAAACTTCGACCTCAAGGGGGTCGAGCACTCGGGCAACACCATTACCGGCCATTTCCCGCTCGACACGGTGCTCGGGCTGCCGAAGGGCCACCTGATGACGGCGTTCAGCGACGCCGATGGCCGGGATTACCAGGCCAACGTGCCTGTGGAAGAGTCCCTGTAGTACAAGAGCAAGTGCCAAGTTCCCGCCAGGAAAGTGCCCGGCCAGGGGTCAGGACCCGGCTAGATCAGTACCCGGGCCCAGATCAGGCTCCTGCTATGAGGTGGACTTGTACACTTCCAGCTCGAGCGTGATGAAGGCATCGATCATCGCCCGGTAGGTCTTTTCGACAAGTTCGACGTCGATGTCCTTCTGTTCCGCGGTGGCGCGGACGTGTTCGATGACGCGTTCGACTCGGCCCGGCGCCCGAACCTCTGCACTGTCAGCCTTGAGAGTCCCGGCGATCCGGATCAGCCGTTCGCGGCGCCCGATCAAGGCCACGATCTGCTCGTCCACCTCGTCAACGGCCACCCGCACGGCGGCGAGCTGTTCCCGGTCGGCCTGGGCGGTCTTGTCGTCTGCGTGATTTGTGGGCATGTGCATGACAGTATCGAAAGATGCAGCCACGAGTCGACTTAATTTCGCTAGGTGTCCGCAGTGTTGACGCCTCACGTAGCTTCTACGTCGATGGCCTAGGATGGCCGGTCCACCGGGAGGTCGCCGGCGAGGTGCTCTTCATCCAGGTCAACCACGGCCTGATCCTCTCGCTCTGGGACGCTGGGCAAATGCAATCCGAAGCGGCCACCGATCCCCCTGCCGGCATTGCGTGCATCACGCTCAGCCACAATCTGGCCAGCACGGCGGAAGTCGACTTGGTGATGGCCGAAGCCGAGACGGCCGGAGCCGTCATCGTCGCGGCACCGAAGACACAACCCTGGGGCGGGTACACCGGGTACTTTGCCGACCCCGACGGCTACCGCTGGGAGGTCGCCTTCAACCCTGGCTGGGCGGTCGACGGCGGCGGAAAAGTAACGCTCTGAGGCGGACAAGTCTGACCAGAGGATTCCGGACCTGCGCCGGCCGCCGGCCACTTACTAGAACAGGCTTCCCACCGGCTCGATGAGCTCCGGTGAGTCATTCTTGACGTTCCCCACGGCGGTGCCGACGGCGTCGATCGTCCAACCTTCCGCGACATCGTGCGCCCCGGCCCGGACCAGGTCCACGAGTCCGGCCGCATCATCGGCCTCGGGGTCCAGCCACGTCTGCATGGTCTCGCGGTTCATGGGCAGCGGAACCCTGTCATGCAGCGCGGTCAGCTCGGCCAGCATGCCCCCTGCGTAGCCCTCCGGCGGCGAGTCGGTGGTCATGATCGAGGTCGAGAGCATCCAGCGCTCCGGGTCCCCCTCGGCCTTGGACGGATCCCGCCACCATTCATAGAGTCCTGCGAAGACCAGGGGGCTGCCGTCCTTGGGATGGACGTAATAGGGCTGCTTGCCGCGGCCCTCGCCCTTCCACTCGTAGTAGCCGTCCGCGGGGACGGCACAGCGGCGCGAGCGGGTCGCTTTCCGGAAGGCGGGCTTCTCCAGCACCGTCTCGCTGCGGGCGTTGATCATCTTGGACCCTATTCCCGGATCCTTGGCCCAGGAGGGCACCAGACCCCAGCGCGCAATGTGCAGTTGGCGGGCCGGCTCTCCATCCACCAGCCGTTCGAGCAGAATCGGCACGTCCGCCGTCGGGGCCACGTTCCACGACGGCGGAATCGCGATCTCATCCTCCAGCCCGGCGTCGAATTCGGCCAGCAGGTCTCCGACGGCCCGGGCCATCACGTAGCGTCCACACATGGCACCAGCATGCCACCGCTCCCATTCCCTGTCATCCGCCCTGGCTCCGCGACCAGACTGAGCCCGCCGAGGTCGCCGGAAACGTGCGGAGTCGCCGGAACATTCCGGCGACTCCGCAGCTTTCCGGCGAATTCGCGTCCGACGGCGGAGCGGGGCAGCGCACTCTGCGGGAATAGCAGGCTCCGGGGTACGGTTGTTGGCAGTGACGTATCACTTCAGTGGGCGCCCGGCCCCACACGCCGGCCCCAACCCCAAGCTTGAGGAGAACTTCGTGGACTTCACCCCCGAATCCGGCACCATCACCATGTTTTCGACCACATGGTGCGGCTACTGCAACCGGTTGAAGAAGCAGCTGGACGCGCAGGGCATCGGGTACACCGAGATCAACATCGAGGAAGTCGAAGGCACCGCCGATCTCGTCGAGCAGCTTAACGGAGGCAACCGCACCGTCCCCACGGTGATGTTCCCGGACGGCACCGCCGCCACGAATCCCTCCGCAGCAGAGGTCAAGAGCCGGCTCGCCGCCTTGTCTCTTCCTGTAACCACGTACACCACAAAACCACCACGGCGCGGCCTCCCACGGGCCGCGCCGCCGCCCGTTGTGCCAGTAAGTTGTGCGAGAAATCCGCGTTCAGAGC
>JBKPJW010000677.1:0-3302 GCA_046730875.1 Actinomycetota bacterium
TGGGAAGAACTCGCCATGCACATCCGCGCCGCCGTCACCAACGGCCTGACCCGGGATGAGATCAAGGAAATCCTGCTTCAGACCGCGATTTATTGCGGGGTCCCCTCCGCCAACACCGCTTTCAAGACCGCCCAGCAGGTCTTCCATTCCATGGACAACGCAGAAATGGATAGCCCAGAAATGGACAACACAGCGCTGGACGCAGCCACCCCGCCCAACTAGGTAGCAGCAGGGGCCGTTTTGAGCCGTCAGAACGGCCTTAACTGCTACCTAGTTGGGATCCACAGACGGAATTAGAGGAACAGTTATGAACCAGGCTTTTGTGTACGACGCCGTGCGCACCCCTTTCGGTAAGTTCGGCTCCGGCCTCGCGGCCGTCCGCCCGGATGATCTTGCAGCACACGTCATCAAGGAGTCCGTGAAGCGGGCTCCGAAGCTCGACGTCGAGCGGATCGATGAGGTGGTGTTCGGCAACGCGAACGGCGCGGGCGAGGAGAACCGCAACATCGCCCGGATGGGCACCTTGCTGGCGGGCCTGCCCGTCTCGATCCCCGGCACCACGGTCAACCGGCTCTGCGGCTCCTCCCTGGACGCCGCGATCATCGCCTCCCGCCAGATCAACGTCGGCGACGCAGACCTGATGCTCGTGGGCGGCGCCGAATCCATGTCCCGCGCCCCGTGGGTGCTGCCCAAAACCGAGAAGCCCTACCCCGCTGGGGACCTGACCCTGGCCTCCACCACGCTGGGCTGGCGCCTGGTGAACAAGGCCATGCCGAAGGACTGGACCATCTCCCTGGGTGAGGCCACCGAGCGGCTGCGCGAGAAGTACGGCGTGACCCGTCAGGCGCAGGACGAGTTCGCCGCGGACTCGCACAACCTCTCCGCCGCGGCGTGGGACGAGGGCTTCTACGACACCCTGGTGGCCCCGGTGCCCGGCACGGACCTGGTCCGGGACGAAGGCATCCGTGCCGGGTCCTCCGCCGAGAAGCTCGGCGGGCTGAAGACGGTGTTCCGGGCCGAGAACGGCACCGTCACCGCCGGGAACGCCTCCCCGCTCTCCGACGGCGCCTCCGCGGCGTGGATCGGTTCCGAGAACGCCGCCGGGATCCTCGGCATGGAGCCGCTGGCCCGCATCGCCGGGCGCGGCGCGCACGCCAACGACCCGCAGTACTTCGGCTACGCCCCCGTGGAGGCCGCGAACAAGGCCCTCGCCAAGGCCGGCATCGGCTGGGACCAGGTGGGCGCCGTCGAACTCAACGAGGCCTTCGCCGCACAGTCCCTGGCCTGCATCAACGCCTGGGGCATCGACCCGTCCATCGTGAACCGGCACGGCGGCGCGATTGCCATGGGCCACCCGCTCGGCGCCTCCGGCACCCGCATCCTGGGGACCCTGGCCCGGTCCCTGCAGGCCTCCGGGCAGCGCTGGGGCGTCGCCGCGATCTGCATCGGCGTCGGCCAGGGCCTGGCCGTGGTCCTCGAAAACGTGACTGCTTCTACAGGAAAGGCATAGGCGATGCTGAACTTCATTGACACCGTCGGCGAGGCTGTCTCCGGGATCCGGGACGGCTCCACCGTCATGATCGGCGGGTTCGGCAACGCCGGCCAGCCCTTCGAGCTCATTGACGCGCTGCTCGACGGCGGCGCCACCGACCTGACCGTGGTAAATAACAACGCCGGCCAGGGCGACCAGGGCCTGGCGCTGCTGATCAAGGAAGGCCGGGTCCGGAAGATGATCTGTTCCTTCCCGCGGCAGTCCGACTCCTGGCACTTTGACACCAGGTTCCGCGCCGGGCAGATCGAACTCGAACTCGTCCCGCAGGGCAACCTTGCCGAACGCATCCGCGCCGCAGGCGCCGGGATCGGCGGGTTCTTCACCCCCACCGGCTACGGCACCACGCTCGCCGAGGGAAAGGAAACCCGCATCCTCGACGGCCGCGGCCAGGTCTTCGAGACCCCCATCCACGCCGACGTCGCCCTGATCAAGGCCCTCACAGCCGACGGCAGGGGCAACCTCGTCTACCGCAAGACCGCGCGGAACTTCGGCCCCATCATGGCCGCTGCCGCGAAACACACCATCGTCCAGGTCTCCGAAATCGTCCCCACCGGCGGGCTGGACCCGGAGGTCATCGTGACCCCCGGAATCTACGTCAACACCGTCGTCCGTATTGATTCCAGCGGAGCTGCCGCCGCAGGCAAGACAGAAAGCGTGGCCTGAGATGAGCATCCAAACGACGATCCAGACCTCCGAGACCCCCCTGGGCCGGGACGACCTCGCCCGCCTCGTGGCCCGCGACATCGCCCCCGGATCTTTTGTGAACCTCGGCATCGGCCAGCCCACCCTGGTGTCGAACTACCTCGAACCGGAGCAGAACATCACGCTCCACACGGAGAACGGCATGCTCGGCATGGGACCTGTTGCCACCGGGGACCAGATCGACGGCGACCTCATCAACGCCGGAAAGATCCCGGTGACCGAGCTGCCCGGGGCGTCCTATTTCCACCACGCGGACTCCTTTGCGATCATGCGCGGCGGGCACCTGGACATCTGCGTGCTCGGCGCGTTCCAGGTCTCCGCGACCGGCGATCTGGCGAACTGGCACACCGGCGCTCCGGACGCGATTCCCGCCGTCGGCGGCGCCATGGACCTCGCCACCGGCGCCAAGGACGTCTTCGTCATGATGACCCTCCTGACCCGCGACGGCGCGTCCAAGATCGTCGAATCCTGCACCTACCCGCTCACCGGGATCGGCTGCGTCACCCGCGTGTACACCGACAAAGCCGTCTTCCTCACCGGACCCGACGGCGTCAAGGTCCGCGAAACCTTCGGGTGCACCCTCGAGGAACTCCAGGACCTGGTGCCCGTGCCGCTCCAGGCGGCGTCCGTCGACGGACGCTGACAGTCCTGAACCGGACAGTCCTGAACCGGACAGGCCGGGCTGAACAGGATGGGCCGGGCACGGCTAAAGTGATCCGGGACCGAGAGGCAAGAAATGATTGAGGCAGCCAGGAGCGGCGGCGCGCCCGCGGCCAGCGACCAGTACGTGCAGTCGCTGGCGCGCGGGCTCGCGGTGATCCGTGCCTTCGATACGGACCATCCGAAGATGACGCTGACCGAGGTCGCGGCCCGGACCGAATTGACCCGGGCCACGGCCCGGCGATTCCTGTACACGCTCGTGGAGCTGGGCTATGTCCGCACCGACGGCAAGATCTTCGCCCTGACCGCCAAGGTGCTGCAGCTCGGCTACGCGTACCTCTCAGGCCTGTCCCTGCCGCAGCTTGCCCAGCCGCACCTGGAAGAGCTC
>JBKPJW010000678.1:0-2020 GCA_046730875.1 Actinomycetota bacterium
GCGTACCTTCCCGGTGCACTCCCCGATCATCGACAAGATCGAGCTCGTCTCCAAGGGTGACGTGCGCCGCGCCAAGCTTTACTACATGCGTAACCTGCGTGGTAAGGCCGCGAAGATCAAGGAAAAGCGCGACTTCCAGACCGCCAAGTAAGCCTCCAGGCTTCCACCGCGGATCCAAGGACCGTACCCGGTGCGTTAGCTAGTGCGGCGCCGGAGCTATCCGCAACAGCGCACATTAGTTCACAACAGCGCCAGGGGATACGGAACATGGAACAGCCAAAACGCCAGCCCAGGAAACCGGGCTGGCGTTTTGCGTTGCTTGCACTGGTGCTCGCGGTGGCCATCAGCGCCCTGGTCCGCTCGCTGTGGCTGGACATCTACTACATTCCTTCCGCCTCCATGGAACCGCTCCTGCACGAGGGGGACAGGATCCTGGTGGCCCGGAACGGCTTCCAGCCGGAGCCACTGAGCCGCGGCGACGTGGTGGTCTTCGACGGCCGCGGCTCCTTCGCCCCGCTGAACAGCGGCAACGGACCCCTCGTGGAGGCCCTCGCCGAAGCCGGGCGCTGGCTGGGCCTCACAGGGAGCGACACGACGTACGTCAAGCGTGTCATCGGGGTCCCCGGCGACCGCGTGGTGTGCTGCGACGCCGGCGGCCGGCTCACAGTCAACGGCCAGCAAGTTGCGGAACCATATCTGTACCCGGGGGACACCCCGAGCGATTCGAAATTCAGTATTGAGGTGCCGGCCGGCCGGCTCTGGCTCATGGGCGACCACCGTTCCAAGTCGGCCGATTCGCGCAGCCTCCTCGGCGCTCCCGGCGGCGGCATGGTGCCGCTGGAACGCGTCATCGGCAGGCCGGTACAGATCATCTGGCCGCTTGATAGATTTGCAGCAGTAGCGCCGCCCGAACAGGCTGCGACGACCACCACGAAGAACGGACAGTAGATGCCCGAGACCGAACCGCGCACTCCTGATCCGCAGGGCCAGGACGTGCCCCGGGTTACCGCCTCGGCGATTGCCGGGGACGAGCCGGCGGAGCACGCCACGACCCGGCTGCCGCGGGCGCGGGTTGCTGACGACTATGCCTCCGGCGCGGTTTCTGGTGACGGCGCGGGGGGCGCTACGGGCGCTGGTGACGGCGCGGGCGCTGGTGCGGCGGTTGGTACAGGCGCTGGCGCGGGCGGCGCAGCGTCGCAGGACGAAGCCGCCGGAGCTGCCGGCGTCGAATCGTCCGGCGACGTTAGGGCCGGCGTCGAACGGTCCGGCGGGGAGCGGCCCGACGACGTCAGGGCCGGCGCCGAACGGTCCGGCGGGGAGCGGCCCGACGACGTCAGGGCCGGCGTCGAACGGTCCGGCGGGGAGCGGCCGGCAGGGCCCGCCCACGCGGGCGGATCTTCCCGGCGCGCCAGGAAGGCCAAGGCCCGTGAAGGGCGCAGCCCGCTTTTCCTGTGGCTGAAAGAGGTGGCCACGGTCGTCATCGTGGCGATCGTGCTGTCCTTCCTGATCAAGACCTTCCTCTTCCGGGCCTTTTACATCCCGTCCGAATCGATGGTCAACACCCTGGATGTGAATGACCGCATCTTCGTCAACCTCCTTGTTCCCGAGCCCATGGCGCTCCAGCGCGGCGACGTCGTGGTGTTCAAGGACAGCCAGGGCTGGCTCGCTCCCGCCGCCGAGAAGACGAAGGGCCCGTTTACGTGGGTGCAGGACGGGCTGACCTTCGTCGGCCTGCTCCCGGACAACTCGGAACAGCACCTGGTCAAGCGCGTCATCGGGCTCCCCGGCGATCACGTCATCTGCTGCGACGCCGGCGGTCAGCTCACCGTCAACGGTGTGCCGCTGGACGAGAAGTACGTCAACTCCGCCGAGATTCCCCAGGTGCGCGACTTCGACGTCGTCGTGCCCGCGGGCAAGGTCTGGGTCATGGGCGATAACCGCAACCACTCCGCGGATTCACGCGCCCACATGGAAACCAACGGCGGCTTCGTCAACGAGTCCGATATCGAAGGCAAGGCCG
>JBKPJW010000679.1:0-4574 GCA_046730875.1 Actinomycetota bacterium
CCCCGGAGGGATCCTCCGTGGCAGTGCTTGAACGTACCGAAAACCTCGTTGACGACCGCGACTCAGCCATGGCCGACACCGCCCTGGACCCCAACCGCAAGACGCTCCGTCCCAAGCTGTTCTGGTTCAACCTCGGCCTGACGGTTGCCGTCATGGTGACGCTCGTCGCCAACATCGTTCCGCTCCCGTTCGTGTTCATGGTGGGCTCCGCCATCGCCCTGCTGGTCAACTTCCCGAAGGTCAAGGACCAGGGCGCCCAGCTGATTGCCCACGCACCGTCGATCGTCGCCGTCGTCAGCATGGTCATGGCCGCCGCGGTCCTCACCGGCGTCCTCAACGGCACGGGCATGGTCAAGGCAATGTCCGAATGGCTGGTCCAGATCATCCCCGCCGACATGGGTCCGCTCATGGCCGTCATCACCGGCGTCCTGAGCATCCCGATGACGTTCTTCATGAGCAACGACGCCTTCTACTTCGGCGTCCTTCCGGTCCTCAGCGAGACGGCCGCGCACTACGGCGTCAGCGCCGCCGACATGGCCCGCGCCTCCATCACCGGCCAGCCGTTCCACCTGCAGAGCCCCCTGGTCCCGGCCATCCTGCTCCTGGTCTCCCTCGCCAAGGTGGACCTGGGCGACCACCACAAGAAGGTCCTCTGGCGCACAGCCGTCATCTCCCTGGTGATGCTCGGAGTAGGAGTCCTCACAGGAGCCATCGGCATCGGCTAACAAGCCAAGAAGCACGAGAAAACCAAGAAGCACCACAAGTAAATAAGAAGAGGAAGCAGAGTGCGGAAGATTTCCGCACTCTGCTTCCTCTTTTGTCTGCCCTATGACCGAGACCGCCTCAGGTGAGGAACGCACACCGGCGACGGGACGGGCATCCGGAAGCGTGCGTCTAAGCGAGGAACGAGCGAGCACGCGGAGGATCGTCCGGCCTGGCGCCGGAAGGCGACCACAGCCGGCATTTAGCCGGGCAGTAACGACACCGCAACCCACGTAGACTGGGACGGAAAATAATCCTTTACTTGCAGGGGAGATCCATGGCTGCGATCAACCGCGACGACGTCGCGCATCTCGCGCGTCTCGCGCACATCGAGATGAGTGCTGAAGAGCTCGACAGGATGGCCGGCGAACTCGCCGTCATCGTCGAATCCGTGAAGTCCGTCAGTGAAGCTGCCGGTGATGACGTCCCGGCCACGTCGCACCCGATTCCGCTGACCAATGTGTTCCGCGAGGACGTCGTGGGCCACACGTTTACGGCCGAGCAGTCCCTCTCCGGTGCCCCCGACGCGTACGAAGGCCGTTTCAAGGTCCCGGCAATCCTGGATGAGGACTAAGAACATGACTGAAAACAACGAACTGATCCGTTCCACCGCCGCCGCGCTCGCCGACAAGCTGGCCGCCGGCGAGGTCTCCGCCGTCGAGGTCACCCAGGCCCACCTGGACCGGATCGCCGCCGTCGACGGCAAGGTCCACGCCTTCCTGCATGTCAACACGGATGAGGCGCTCGCCGTCGCCGCCGAAGTGGACGCGATCCGCGCCGCGGGCGGCGCCGCCGCCGAGGAACTGCACGCCCTCGCCGGCGTGCCGATCGCGGTCAAGGACCTCATCGTCACCATCGGCCAGCCCACCACGGCCGGCTCGAAGATCCTCGAAGGCTGGAAGAGCCCCTACGACGCCACGGTGGTCGAACGCCTCCGCGCGGCCAGGATGCCGATCCTGGGCAAGACCAACCTGGACGAATTCGCCATGGGGTCCTCCACCGAGCACTCCGCCTACGGCCCCACGCACAACCCCTGGGACCTGGACCGCATCCCCGGCGGCTCGGGCGGCGGTTCCGCTGCCGCCGTCGCGGCGTTCGAAGCCCCGCTGGCCCTCGGCACGGACACCGGCGGATCCATCCGCCAGCCCGGCGCCGTCACCGGCACGGTCGGCGTCAAGCCCACCTACGGCGGAGTCTCCCGCTACGGTGCCATCGCCATGGCCTCCTCGCTGGACCAGATCGGCCCGGTCTCCCGCACCGTGCTGGACTCGGCGCTGCTGCACCAGGTGATCGGCGGCCACGATCCCCGCGACTCCACCTCCCTGCCAGACCCGCTCGAGGACCTCGTGGCCGCGGCCCGGACCGGCCACGTCGAGGGCATGAAGATCGGCATCATCAAGGAACTCCACGGCGAGGGCTACCAGGCCGGCGTCGAGAACCGCTTTAACGAATCCCTTGAGCTGCTCAAGGGCGCCGGCGCCGAGATCGTCGAGGTCTCCTGCCCCAACTTCAAGTACGCCCTCGGCGCCTACTACCTGATCATGCCCTCCGAGGCCTCCTCCAACCTGGCCAAGTTCGACGGCGTCCGGTACGGACTGCGGGTCCTGCCCGAAGAGGGGCCGCTGACGATCGAACGCGTCATGGGTTCCACCCGCGCCGCCGGCTTCGGCGACGAGGTCAAGCGCCGCATCATCCTGGGCACCTACGCGCTGAGCGCCGGTTACTACGACGCCTACTACGGCTCGGCCCAGAAGGTGCGCACTTTGATTCAGCGCGACTTCGCCGCCGCGTTCGCCAAGGCCGACGTGCTGATTTCCCCTACGGCACCCACTACGGCCTTCAAGCTGGGCGAGAAGCTCAACGACCCGCTGGCCATGTACCTCAACGACGTCGCCACCGTCCCCGCCAACATGGCCGGCGTTCCCGGGCTCTCCCTGCCCGGCGGCCTGGCCGATGAGGACGGACTGCCGGTCGGCATCCAGCTGCTGGCCCCGGCCCGCCAGGACGCCCGGCTGTACCGCGTCGGCGGCGTCCTGGAGTCCCTGCTCGAAGCCCAGTGGGGCGGGCCGCTGCTGGACCGTGCCCCGTCACTGACGGGCCCGTCGCTGGAATCCCCGTCACTGGCCGATGCTGCCAACACCGTTTCGAGCCACGGAGGTTCACACTAATGACTGACGCAACCCTGAGCTTCGAAGAGGCCATGGAGAAGTACGATCCCGTCCTGGGATTCGAGGTCCACGTGGAGCTCAACACCAAGACCAAGATGTTCTCCTCCGCGCCGAACGTCTTCGGCGACGAGCCGAACACCAACGTCAACGAGGTGGACCTCGGCATGCCCGGCGTGCTGCCCGTGGTGAACAAGACCGCGATCGAGTCCTCGATCAAGATCGGCCTGGCGCTGAACTGCAAGATCGCCGAGAAGTGCCGCTTCGCCCGGAAGAATTACTTCTACCCGGACACCCCGAAGAACTTCCAGACCTCCCAGTACGACGAGCCCATCGCGTATGACGGCCACCTGGACATCGAGCTCTCCGACGGCACGATCTTCCGCGTGGAGATCGAACGGGCCCACATGGAGGAGGACGCCGGCAAGCTGACCCACATGGGTGGCGCCACCGGCCGGATCCAGGGCGCGGACTACTCCCTGGTGGACTACAACCGCTCGGGTGTGCCCCTGGTTGAGATCGTCACCAAGCCGATCCAGGGTGCAGGCTCCCGTGCCCCGGAACTCGCCAAGGCCTACGTCGCGGCGGTCCGCGAGATCGTCAAGAACCTCGGCGTCTCGGACGCCAAGATGGAACGCGGCAACGTCCGCTGCGATGCCAACGTCTCCCTGCGCCCGCACGGTCGCGAACGCTTCGGCATCCGGTCGGAGACCAAGAACGTCAACTCGCTGCGCGCGGTGGAGCACGCCGTCCGCTACGAGATCCAGCGGCACGCAGCCGTCCTGGATTCCGGCGTGCCGGTCGTCCAGGAAACCCGGCACTGGCATGAGGACACCCGGACCACGACGTCGGGCCGGGCCAAGTCCGACGCCGACGACTACCGCTACTTCCCGGAACCCGACCTGGTTCCGATCACTGCGTCCCGCGAATGGGTCGAAGAGCTGCGGGCTACGCTGCCCGAGCCGCCCGCCGCGCGCCGCAAGCGCCTGCAGGCCGACTGGGGCTACTCGGACCTGGAGTTCCGCGACGTCGTCAACGCCGGAGTCATGGACGAAATCGAGGAAACCATCGCCGCCGGCGCCACCCCCACGGTGGCCCGCAAATGGTGGATGGGCGAGATCGTCGGACGGGCCAAGAACGCCGACGTCGATCCCGGCCAGCTCGGCGTCGCACCGGCCACCATCGTGGAACTGAACAAGATGGTGGAGGAGGGCAAGATCAACAACAAGATGGCCTCCGAGGTCCTGGACGGCGTGCTCGCCGGCGAGGGCACCCCGGCCGAAATCGTCGAGAAGCGCGGCCTCGCCGTGGTCTCGGATGACGGCCCGCTCCTGGAAGCCATCGATGCTGCCCTCGCCGCGCAGCCCGATGTCGCGGACAAGATCCGCGGCGGCAAGGTCCAGGCGATCGGCGCGATCGTGGGCGGCGTCATGAAGGCCACCCGCGGGCAGGCCGACGCCGGCCGTGTCCGCGAGCTGATCCTCCAGCGCCTCGGCGTCGAAGGCTAGCCCCCCACCCCGCCAGCCCTACTAGCTCGCAGCAGGGGCCGTTCTGGACGTCCAGAACGGCCCCTGCTGCGAGCTAGTTGGGTTAAGCGGGCAGTTCAGGCTGTCTCTTATACACATCTCCGAGCCCACGAGACTGTGT
>JBKPJW010000680.1:0-3276 GCA_046730875.1 Actinomycetota bacterium
ATGTGTATAAGAGACAGATGCCTTACCGCGCGCTCTTTTCACAGATGCTGCGCAAGGACACTCTGACCCGGCTGATCGACGCCCAGGCGCTCCTGTTGGTCCGGCTGCACCTGATCGGCTTCTACTGGGGCGATGTCTCGCTCTCCAACACCTTGTTCCGCCGCGACGCCGGCGCGTTCGCCGCCTACCTCGTGGATGCCGAGACTGGCGAGCTGTACCCGGACTTGTCGACCGGCCAGCGTGAGTACGACCTCGAAATCGCCCGTGTCAACATCGCCGGTGAGCTGATGGACCTGCTCGACGGCGGCCTGATCGAGGAGAAGGTGGATCCGGTCGCCACCAGCGAGCTCATCATGGACAGCTACCGGCGTTTGTGGACCGAGCTGACGGCGAAGGAGTCGTTTGAAATCGGTGAACGCTGGCGCGTGGCTGCCCGCATCCGGCGGCTCAACGAGCTGGGGTTCGACGTCGAGGAATACGCCATCAAGACCACGCAGAACGGCTCCACCATCCAGCTCCAGCCGAAGGTGGTCGACGCCGGGCATCACCAGCGCCGGCTGCTGCGCCTGACTGGCCTGGATGCCCAGGAAAACCAGGCCCGCCGGCTCCTGAACGACATGGACTCGTTCCGGGCGGACAACAACCCCGGCATGGACGAGGAATACAGCGCCCACCTGTGGGTCAGCCAGATCTTCGAACCGATCGTCCGTTCCATCCCCCGCGACCTCTCGGGCAAGCTCGAGCCGGCCGAGGCCGTGCACGAGATCCTGGAGCACCGCTGGTACATCTCCGAGAAGGAAAACCGGCACATCCCCCTCGCCGAGGCCGTCCAGTCCTACATCGACAACGAGCTCCGCCACCGGCGGGATGAGGCCGCCATCATGCTTAACCCGGACACAGGGCTGCTCAAGATCCTCGCGGTGGAAACTGAGGAGTCATCGCGGTACGGGGCCGACGAGACCATCGACGAGTACCCTGACTCCGACGACTAAGCTGTACGCCCCGCGCCACGCCTCCTGATAACCCGCCCAACTGACTAGCAGCAGGGGCCGTTCTGGGCCCTCAGAACGGCCCCTGCTGCTAGTCAGTTGGGCGGGGGCGCAACGATTGGAACGGGGGCTAAATCGCTTTGCCCGGGTTCAGGATCCCGGCCGGGTCGAAGAGCTCCTTGATCCGGCGCTGCAGTTCCCGCACCGGTTCCTTTTGTTCCAGGCCGAGCCAGCGCAGCTTGTACTGCCCGATCCCGTGTTCGCCCGTGATGGTGCCGCCCATGGCCAGCGCCACGGTAACGGACTTGTCCAAGGCTGCGCCGAGCCGGCTCATGGCGTCGGCGTCCACGGTGTTGTCCACCCGGTCGATCCAGAACGTGGGGTGGAGGTTTCCGTCGCCGGCATGGGCGACGACCTTGAGTTGGACCTGTTGCTCCGCCGCGATGGTGTCCAGCTCGGCCACGTAGTCCACCAGCCGGGAGCGCGGGACAGCCACGTCCTCGCCCACCCGGTATTCATCGTCCACCTCGGTACCGCGGCTGTTGCGACGCAGTTCCACAAGCTGCTCTGCCTCCGCGTTGGCCTCCATGGTCACTACCGCGCCTCCAGCGACGAGGACCGGGCGAATGGCTGCAGCTTCCGCTGCCGCCCCGAAGCCGTCGGTCTGGATGAGCAGCAGCGACGCTCCACGAGCGGCCAGGTCCGAGCCGTGGATGTCATCAAGCTGGGCGAGGGAGCCGCCGTCGAGCAGTTCCATAATGGCCGGCTGTACGCGGGCGTTGCCGACGGCGAGGACACCGGCTGCGGCGCTGCGGAAGTCCGGGTAGAAGGCGGCGATGGTGTGGACTTCTCGCGGGAGGTACTTCAGCCGAACGGTCACACCGACGACGATTCCCAGAGTCCCCTCCGAGCCGACGAACAGACCGGTGAGATCATAACCGGCGACGCCCTTAAAGGTCTGGTGGCCGGTGTGGATGAGGGAGCCGTCCGCGAGTACGACGTCGAGGGCCAGAATGGAGTCTCGGGTCACCCCATACTTCGCACAGCGCAGCCCGCCCGCGTTGGTGGCCACGTTGCCGCCGATGGTGGAAATCTTGAAGCTCGCGGGATCGGGGGCGAACATCAGTCCGTGGACGGCCGCGGCGGCGTTGAGGTCCGCGTTGATCACGCCGGGTTCGACCACGGCAGTCTCGTCATCCGGGTTGAGATCAAGGATGCGATTCATCGCCTCAAGGGTGAGCACCACGCAGCCCTCGCTGGCGTGCGCGCCGCCGGAGACGCCGGTACCCGCACCGCGCGCCACGAGGGGGACGCCGCGGGCAGCGCAGGCACGCACGGTGGCCTGCACGTCAGCCACCGTTTCGGCACGGACTACGGCCTGGGGGAGCTGGAAATCCAGAACAGGTGCCTGGTCCACGGCATAGGCGGCCAGGGTTTCAACGTCCACGGCAATTTTTGCCGGGTCCAAGGCAGAGGTCAGCTCGTCAATGATGCTGCGCATGCGGTCTCCAGTTCGATCGAATCCGGCTATCAGTCTAAGGCTGCGGGACTTGTCCCTGAGTACCCGTGCCGCCCATGAACCGCACGAAGCGGTCCAGTACGCGGGGCCAGCCTGCGGCGTATTCAGCCCGCGCTGCTGCGGGGTCCTCGGCGCCTTCCCAGCCGCTGTGAACCAGGCGGAGCTCCGTTCCGTCGTCCACCGCCTTGAATGCCACGCGGAGTTCTGTGGACCACATGGCGGTGGTTCCAGGGTGCCAGCTGGCGTGGAAGGACAGCGGCGGCTGCCAGTCGTCAATCGATCCCCAGACGGCGGTCCTGCCGTCATCGGCGGTCTCCAGGATCAGGTTCTCCTCGAACTCGACGTAGGAGCCGGCGCCATAGACGCTGTGATCCTCCAGCGGCCACCAGAGGTGCGTGTGTTCCGTGAAGCCCATGAACGCCCGCGCCACAGCGCCGGGGACGACGACGCTGACCACTACCGGATCAAGTTCGTCCGCTGCGTCGGGTTCTGGTAGGCCTGACGGAGCATGGCTGAAGAGATTATCCATGGGCACCAACTCTACCCGCGCGGGCCCGTCCGGCCTGCCAGGTCCGCCGCTGACGGTTTGTGGGTTTAAATGCGGGAGGACCCCCAACGTGGTTGGGGGACCTCGACCGTTAATGATGTTCCGGCGGTGACCTACTCTCCCACACCCTCCCGGGTGCAGTACCATCGGCGCTGTGGGTCTTAGCTTCCGGGTTCGGAATGGGACCGGGCGTTTCCCCCACGCTATGACCGCCGTAACCC
>JBKPJW010000681.1:0-1104 GCA_046730875.1 Actinomycetota bacterium
GGACTGCGGATGGCGAAGGTGGCAAAAGCCGAGCGTCTCCAAAGGGCCCAAGAGGCCCTGGACCTGGTCGGTCTTGGCACCTTCTCCGACCGCGCCGTCACCAAGCTTTCCGGCGGTCAGGCCCAGCGCGTTGCTGTCGCACGGGCGCTGGTCAACAAACCGAGGGTTCTGCTCCTGGACGAGCCGCTCGGCGCGCTGGATCTCAAGCTCCGGAAGAGGCTTCAGACCGAACTCTCGATAATCCAGCGCCAGGTCGGGACAACCTTCGTGTTCGTCACTCACGACCAGGAAGAGGCAATGGGTCTCGCGGACCGCATCGCCATCCTGAACGGCGGACGGATCGAGCAGATCGGGACGCCAGAGGAGATCTACCGCAGGCCCTGCAGCCGTTATGTTGCAGAGTTCATCGGCGAATCCAACATCCTGGCCGGCCGGAAGGAGGGCGAAGTCTTTCGTCTTGAAAACGGTGCATACGTGCCCATTTCGGCTCATGCACCCGAGAATACGACCTCGCTGGTGCTCCGGCCCGAATCCCTCAGGATAGCCGCGAACGGCTTCCTCGACGCCGAGATCGTTTCCCGCGCGTACCTCGGAGCAACCACGCGGATCGTGATGCGGCTTTCCGGCAGTGAACAACTTGTCGTGTCATCGCTCAGTGATCATGCGCTCGAGGACCTTGACGGCACCGGCCTCGAGATTGGCCAGATGGTGACGCTCGCATGGTCTACCAAGGCCGCCCATCCACTCGTAGAACAGCTTGAAAAGAAGGAAAACCACAATGGCTAATCTGCATAACACGAAATTTGACCGCCGCACGCTGCTCCTCGGGTCGTTGGCCTTGGGCGCGAGTTCCTTCGTGATGACGGGATGCGCCTCCGGAGCCAGCGACTCAGCTGCAGCCGGAGGGACGGTCAACTGGCTGACCTGGTCAGACCACTTCTCAAATGATCAGCTGAAGAAGGTCGCTGCCGCCTCCAAAATCACGGGCGGACCAAAACTGTTCTCGGACAATGCAGATGCCCTCCTGCAGATCAAACAGACCGGCAGCCAGTTCGACATCGTGTCCGGCGACGCACTGTGGGTGAAGAAGTACAGGCAGGAAGG
>JBKPJW010000682.1:0-7247 GCA_046730875.1 Actinomycetota bacterium
TAACAGATTGCAAGCATTAAGCGGACGAGGCGGGCAGCTTGGGCTGGCCCGGGCCGGTGGCCGTTCCGTCCGGGACCGAACGGGACCGCCACCGGCTTGCCGCTGAACGAGTTATAGCTGGCTGTGCGCGGCAACCGCCGGATCAGCGCCGGCGCGGGCGCCCGACTCCAGTGCCGTTATCTCCGCTATTTCGGCCGGCGTGAGCCGGAGCGTGGCGGCGGCCAGATTCTCCCGCATGCGCGCACCGTCGGCGGATTTCGGGATGACAATCGTCCCCTGGGCCAGATGCCAGGCGAGCACAACCTGGGCGGGTGTTCCGCCGTGCCGGGCTGCCAGGGATTGGACTGTCGATGCACTGAGATCGGCACCCTGTCCCAAGGGACTGTAGGCCTCGACGGCAATGCCCAGCGACCGGCTCTTGGCCGCAAGGTCTTTCTGCTGGAAGGTGGGATGGATTTCGATCTGGTTGACCGCCGGGACGATATCCGAGGCGTGGAGAAGCGTGTCCAGATGCTCGGAGAGGAAGTTTGAGACGCCGATGGCGCGGACCTCTTCCCCGGCATACAGCTTTTCCAGGGCCTTCCACGCCTGGGTGAACAGTCCCTGGGACGGCACGGGCCAGTGGATCAGGTAGAGATCCACGTAGTCGACGCCGAGGGCCTTGCGGCTGTTCCGGAAAGCCTCGAGGGCTGCGCCCTGTTCGCCGTTGCGCAGCTTGGTGGTGATGAAGATTTCCTCGCGCTTAATTCCGGACGCGGCGATGGCGGCGCCGACGCCGGCTTCATTCCGGTACGCGGCGGCGGTGTCGATGTGCCGGTAACCGGCTTCCAGCGCGTCCTCGACGATGCGCTGGGTCTCCTCCGCCGGGACCTGGAAAACGCCGAAGCCGAGTTGAGGGATCTTCACGCCATTGTTGAGGGTCACGGTGGGGATGGGGGTTTCACGAATGTCGGGCATCGTCAGTTCTTCCTTGTGTGGTTTTCCTGGAGGGGACGGCATGCAAACGCGGATCATTCTGGACGCTGTCTTCAGGCTAAACCGAAATGGGTTCGGCGGCATCGCGGCCCGCCGCCCTCGAAGGCGAGGATGGCGCCGTTGACATGGGTGCCGTCGTCGCTGAGCAAGAAGGTGATGGAGGCGGAGAGGTGCCAACACTAAGGCGTTGCCCGACCAGCTCAGCTTCCCATGGGACTTAAGATGCCAGGGGAGGCGACCGTGATCGATTACCGATTAGCCGGCTTCACCAGCCCAAGCCGCCCCTGCTTGGCCGTACGCTGTCCGGGACGGACTTGATACTTCGGAAATTTCCGACATATACTCGGCGCGTGCTTCCTGATGTGTTCGCCGCCGTCTCCAACCCCTCCCGGCGGGTCATTCTCGACGAGCTCTGCCACGGGCCCCGGATGGCGGGCGAACTCACGGAACTGCTTGACCTGAGCCGCTCAGCCGCCTCCGAACACCTGGCCGTTCTTCGCGAGGCCGGGCTTGTCCGGGAAGAACGTCACGGCCGCCACAGGCTGTACCACCTCCAGCCGGCCGGCCTCGCCGAGATCGATGGCTGGGTGAAGAACTTCGAGCATTACTGGAACCAGCGCCTCGACGCGCTAGAAGACCTGCTGGACGAGGAGAAACCGTCATGACCGAAAACACGATCCGGCTCGAACGCCGCATACCGCACCCGAGCACGGCTGTGTGGGCCGCGCTCACCACACCGGAACTGCTGTCCCGCTGGTGGGCGCCCGGCGATATCGCACCCACCGTGGGCCACCGCTTCACGATGGACATGGGCGCCTGGGGTCAGCAGCAGTGCGAAGTCCTCGCCGTGGAGCCCGGCGAGATGATCAGCTTCCTCTTCTCCGAGGGCCAACTGGACAGCATCATTACGTGGCGTCTCGAGACCACCGAAGACGGGACAGTCCTGCACCTCGAGCACGGGGGCTTCCACCTCGATACCCCGATGGGCCAGCAGGCCTTCCAAGGCATGGGCAATGGATGGCCGGGGTTGCTTGCCCGGATTGACGGAGTACTCTCCAGCGTGGCCTGACCCACAGCCCGAACGCCTGGAACGGGCAGACGGCTCGCGTCACCATCGAAGAATATGACGCTATTCTGACCTGAGGATTCAAGTGCCGATGGGACAGTTGCCTGATCTCATGCTGCCGGCGCCAAAGCTCGTTCTCCAGCCGCGCCCCTGTAGTGCGAATTGGTTCGATTGATCCAATGGGCCGGCAAAGTTTCAGGAACCGATCCGCCTGTGTGTGATAAATCGGGCTGCATGGCCGAGGACGCCGACAATTCCGGCCAGGGCCAGCATCGCGGTGAACGCGACTATCTGGCCGAGGAAAATAACCGCGGCCACCCCGAGGGTGCCGACGTAGGTCAGGGTTAAGGTGAGCGTGGATGACTCGATCATCAGTTCTGGCCTGCTGACCCTTCGAGTCGTTCAGCCAGTGTTCCTGATGTCCGAACGCTCAGGGGCTGAAGTCCCCTCAACCATATGACAGCGGGCATCGTCGGAGGCCTACGGGGCGGTTTCTGAGACAGAAGTTTCTACCGTTGTCCAGGTAGTCGCTGTTCCGGCCGGCATGGTCCCTAATGGTTCGGTGAGGACCTGCCGTTCCCCGATTGGCAGCCCGTTCTTGGGGTCGATGATGATGTCTTGACGGAAGTGGGAGAAGTCTTCGACCCGGCCGATGGCTATGCCTTTGCGGCCATCGAGGGTGGCCTGTTCATCGGTCACCGTTACTCCCGGTATCAAAGCAGCGGCTTTATACAGTGCGGCTCGGAGTTCACCGGGAACCACTCCCGTGCGCAGGAGATCGGCGATGAAGACCAATGCCTCGCCGTCAACCGACTGGCCTTTTCCGACGGTCTTTTGATAAATGTCCTCCAGGAGCAGGCGGGGGTCCCGCGGCAGGGCGTCCAGATAACTGGGGGAAGGGACCCAGGATTCTGTCCCTGGTCCATAGAAGGCCCCGTTCTCCCCGCGCAATACCTCGTCCTTAGCTCTCGTTTGGGTGCGCTGAGCGTATTCTTTGGATGCTTCGTCAAAGAATGTCGTCGGTATCCGGCCCGATCGTTTCCAGACCCATTCATCGTCGCGATTGGCCGGAATGTACATTGTCATCTTTTCGGTATCCAGCCACTGATACTGACTGCCGTCTTGTTCTGTCGAGAACGATCCCCAGAGGTTGATGCTGTCGATTTTCAGGTACTGGCCAGGATTCACCACGGGGTCGGCAGTCTGGATGGTGGTTTGGGCGGCGTCGTTGAGCACCTGGGCTGCCGTTGCCGCGGCCGGTCCTGGGCCCGGCCCTCCGGCCGGGGCCAGGATGTCCCCGGCAATAAGGGCGCCCACACTGGCCACGGTTGCCGCCGATGCCAAAGCCAGCCTCATCGCCGTCCGCCGCCGCGGTTTGGGCTGGGCTGTTACCAGTGCCGGGTCGATGCGTTGTAGCAGTTTCCGCCGGCCGGCCTCGACGGCGGCGTCGCTGGCAACGGGGGTCTCAGCGCGCATTGCGTGCAGGAGCGATAACTCGTCCATGATCCATCTCCTTGTCGTCCACGTGAAGTAGGCCGGCAGCATCACGAAGGATCCGCCGCGCCCTGTTGAGCCGTGACCGGACAGTACCTACAGGCACGCCCGTTGCCATCGCTATCCCCTCATAAGTCAGGTCCGCCCAGGCATAGAGCAGCAGACATTCCCTGTCAGCGGAGGAAAGTTTCCGCATCGCGGCGGAAAGGTCTGCAGTCGCTGCTGCGGCGTCCAGCCGTTCGGCAACCCGGTCTGCCCCGTCGTCATAACTGCCCCGGCCGGCAGCCTTAGCGAACGCCTTGAGTCTTCTAGCTTCGGTGCGGTGGTGACGGCGCAGCAGATTGGTAGCTATGCCGAACAGCCAGGGCCTGGCGTCTTCCCATCGATGGTCGAAGGATTCCCGGCTCTCGAAGGCAGCCAGAAAGGTCTGCGACATCACGTCATCGGCTACCGATTCCCCAGCCCTGGTGGCCGCGTACCGGTGCACCGCCCGGGAATATTTGTCATACAGCACGGCGAAGGCCCGCGGGTCTTCGCATGAGCTGCGAATTAGGTCGCTATCGGTAGTCACAAGCTGTATTGCCCCTTCACCGGAAAAGAGTTCACGGCAGTTTAGGCGGCCACGGTGCCGAGGAGCCGGCACCGACAATAAACGGGAAGTTGAGGCCCGGTCAGGATTTTGTGGTCGGACACTCTTGGCTGTGAGTCGCAGAGCTACCTGGCGCTCGTTTTTCGCCACGCTAGGCTATAGCTGTGAGCCAGCCGCTGGACGAGGGTCCGTTCTTTCACGGCACGAAAGCCAACCTCCGGGTCGGTGATCTCCTTCGGGCGGGCTTCAGGTCGAACTACCGCCCGGAAGTCGTGATGAATCACATCTATTTCACCGCTCTTCCGAACGGTGCCGGACTCGCTGCGGAACTCGCGGCGGGTGACGGCGCCCCGCGCGTCTACGCCGTTGAACCGACGGGGGAATTCGAAAACGACCCGAACGTGACCGACAAGAAGTTCCCCGGCAACCCCACCCGCTCATATCGCAGCAGTGCCCCGCTCAGGGTCGTCAGCGAAGTCACCGATTGGACGCGACAGACACCCGAGGCGCTACGAGCATGGAAGGAACGCCTGGCAGCACTCCGTGCGGACGAGCGAGGCGAAATCATCAACTGACGCGGATCACGCTCCTTCAAGGGCAAGGAACGTAAGCGGACCCTGAGAGGGCGACCGCATCAGTCCCGGCTTCCACCTCCGCGGCACCGACGGACACGCACGCCAACGGCACTGTCAGCGCGATCCGCTTCCGGCTCCGTGTCCTGATCGCCCGTCCCTCCAAGGGGCTGCTGTCGCCCTGCTGCTTGGCGCCTTTCCCAGGGCTGGGCACAGCTTCCAGCCCGCGGTGCCTCGCCCGCGGCCCTTGCCATCCCCGCGGCCGTTCGGGATGATGCCTAGGCGCGGTGCTTTAGCGCCTAAGCCGAAAGGGGCGCCGATGCTGCAGGCATTTGGCTGGGGTCTGCTTGCCGGGTCCTCATACTTTCTGGGTGGACTGCTCGCCCTGCGGTGGCGCGTTGGCAACAGCGTCCTGCTCGGCATCCTGACCGGGCTCGGTGCCGGCGCCCTGCTCTCGGCCGTCGCCTACAAGCTCGTCGCCGAGGCCGGGCGGCTGGCCGGGGGAAGCGGTTATGTCGGGGTGGGACTGATCGGCGGGGCCGTGGCGACGGCGTGGGTGGTGACGGGTGCCGTGCGCGGCCGGCGGCTGTCCGAACCTCCCGTCCACGAGCCCAGCTTCCTTGTGATCGGGCTGTCCGTGGTCGCCGAAGCGATTGTTATCACCGGGGCGCTACTCAGCGGCTACGGCATCAGTGGTGCGGTGCTTGCCGCTGTCTTCCTCTGCGGCGTGCCCGAGGCCATGGCCGACACCGGACCGCTGCGCAAGTCAGGCATGACCACCCGCCACGTCATGTCCGCCTGGCTGGCCATGACGTTCTTGTGCGCCGGGTCGGTGGCCCTCTTCACGGTGCTGCTGCGGGGAGCCCCGCCCCAGGTCGTGGCCTTCGCGCTGGCCTGCGCCGGCGGCGGCATCTTGACGAACGTAACGACCCGCATGGTGCCGGAGGGACTCCGGGACGCCGGTGCCGCCACCGGCATCGCGATCGCCCTCGGATTCGGCCTCTCGTTCGCCCTTGTGGAGATCCTCGGCGGGCACTGAGGCCGCGGCCAGTTTCATCCCTCGGCTTTCCCCGGACCACATGACGCAGAAGACATCATGGCCACGGACGCAGGCGATGTTGTTCCGGATGGTCCCGCCGAACAGCCAGGTGGTGGGCCGGGGCGACGGCATTGAAGCGCAGGCCCCGGCCTGTACATCACGGCCGAGTTTTTGGTCAGGCCGACGACGGCGTGCTTGGACGCGGTGCCAGCGTCCAGCATCAGGGGAACCACGGCGCGGGTGAGGCGCATCAGGGCGGTGAGGGAGAACCTAACGTCACACAACGCGACGGCATCCGGATCCGGACACGCAACGCCCTACCCTTGACTGGTGACTTTGACTAAGATCCGCACCGCCGCCGCGAGCTCCCTCGCCGCCGCAGGTCTCCTGTTTACCCTCGCCGCCTGTTCCACACCGGCCGCCACCCAGCCAACCACCTCTGCACCGGCGTCTACGGCAACGGCGTCATCCAGCGCCGCCTCCGAGCCCTGCGCCGGTGTGAAGGTCATTGTCGACTCGGGCGCCCTGAAGCAGGCTGCCGCTGACACGTCCGTTTGCGTGCCCGTGGACGCACCGACCGTCGCATCCAAGGTGCTTGATGAGGCAAAAGTGAAAACCGAGGGCACTGCCGAATATCCCAAGGAACTGGTGTGCCGTGTGAACGGTGTGCCCGCCGCAGACCTGGACATCGCCCACAAGGGCGGCACGTACCGGGAAGAATGCAGCAAGATGCCCGCCGCCTTTGCCTACTGGGCGCTCTGGGTTAAGCCGGCCTCCGGCGAATGGGGATACGCGCAGGAAGGCCTCGCCACCCTGAAGGTGAGCCCCGGAGAGAGCCTCGAGCTGCTTTACACGGTCGATGGCGCACCGGCCGCACCCGCGGCATGACCTTTAGGCCCGCGCCGCTACGCGCGGCGGCGGCTCTCGCCGCCGTCTTCATCGCGTCGCGGGTCATCTACCGCATCCTTTTCAACGGGGCGGGCACTGGTGGACCGGTTCTGCTCAACCTGCCGGCGGTGCCGCTGCCTGCCCCGTACGCCCACGTGGTCCTCCTCGGTCCGGTCACGGTGCCTGGGCTGTGGGCGGCGATCCTGTCCGCCCTGCCGATTGCCGGGATGATCCTCGGTTTCGGCCTGCTCAACGCCTGGGTGGATGTGGCCCGCGGCTTCGTGCACCTGGCCCGCAGCGGCCCCCTGCAGGGCTTGGCCCGGACGCTTGTGGTGGCCTGGGCCGCGCTCCCGGCGCTCTCCGATGCCGTGGCCTCCGTACGCCTGGCTTTTCGGTTGCGTGGCGAACGCTTCGGACCCCGAGCCCTGGTTCCCGTGCTCGAGCGCACCCTTGAGCACGCGGGCCGTGTCGCCGCTGCCCTGGAGCTGCGCGGCTTCGGGAGCCGGGCAGCACACCAGCCTGGCCAAGGTACGGAAGCGCCGGTCCTCATCCGGGACGCAGAATTCCGTATTGGTGGCGCGAAGGTGCGCGTGACGGAATTTACGCCGTCGAGCGGGTCAATTA